>JAEYVD010000496.1 GCA_023432075.1 Pseudomonadota bacterium
CACGGATGACGGCCTGCCTGCCGATGTTGCGCCCGGTCGCGCCTTCCGGATAGCCGCAGCCGATGAACGCGTCTTCGATCAGCGCGGGGTCGATGCCGGCGCGGTCCACGGCGGCGCGCACGGCGTGCACGGCCAGCGTGGGCCCGGCGATCAGGTTGAATTCGCCGCGCCCCGCCTTGGTGATGGGGGTGCGGGCAGTGGAAACGATGACGGCTTCGCGCATTGGGGTTCCTAAAAGGTGGTTGGATCAGGCGGCGTTCAGGCTGCCAAAGGTGCGGCCGGATTCGGCCAGTTGCACGAGCAGCGGCGATGGCTTCCAGAACGCGGGGTCTTCGGCCGCGTAGCTGCGGATGTCGGCCAGGATTTGCGCCAGGCCCACGGTGTCGGCGTAGTGCATCGGGCCGCCGCGATGGCGCGGAAAGCCGTAGCCGGACAGGAACACCACGTCGATGTCGGACGGACGCAGCGCGATGCCCTGATGCAGCACGTTGGCGGCTTCATTGACCATGGCGGCCAGATAGCGCCGCAAAATGTCTTCCTGCGTGAATGGGCGGGGCGTGACGCCGGCGCGGCGGCGTTCGTCGTCGATGATGGCCAGCACCTCGGGGTCGGGCGTGCCCTGGCGGGCGCCGTCGGGATACACATAGAACCCGCGGCCGGTCTTCTGCCCGCACCAGCCGCGCTCGCAGAGGCGGTCGGGAATCTGCACGTAGCGCAGCGCCGGATCGCGCGTGGCGGCGCGGCGCTTGCGCGTGGCCCAGCCGATGTCGCCGCCGGCCAGATCGGCCATCTGGTAGGGACCCATCGGATAGCCGAAGGCGCGCACGGCGGCGTCGATGTCGTATGGCGAGGCGCCATCCTCCATCATCATGTCGGCCGCCTGCCGGTGCACGGCCAGGATGCGGTTGCCGATGAAGCCGTCGCAGACGCCCGCGCGCACGGGAATCTTGCGCAACCGCCGCGCCAGCTCGAAGCCAGTGGCCACGGTGTCCGGCGCGGTGTGGCGGCCGACCACCACTTCCAGCAGCTTCATGATGTTGGCGGGCGAAAAGAAGTGCAGCCCCAGCACGTCGGCCGGCCCGCGTGTCGCTTCGCCGATCCGGTCGACGTCCAGATAGGAGGTATTGGTGGCCAGCACCGCGCCGGGCTTGGCCACGCGGTCAAGCTGCGCAAAGACCGCCTGCTTGACGGCCATGTCCTCGAACACGGCTTCGATGATGAGGTCGGCCTCGCCGAGCGCGTCGTAATCGGTGGCGCCGGTAAAGCGCGCCAGGCGGGCCGCGCGTTCGTCAGCGGTGATGCGGCCTTTCTTGACCAGCAGGTCGTACACCTGTTCGACGCGGGCGCGGCCGCGCGCCAGGGCCGCATCGTCCTGTTCGACCATCACCACCGGCAGGCCGGCATCCAGCACCGCCACGGCGATGCCCGCGCCCATCGTGCCGCCGCCCACGATGCCCACGCGTTCCAGACGGCGGGAGCGGGCTTCCTTAAGCTCGGGAATCTTGGCGCTGTCGCGCTCGGCGAAGAACGCATGGATGAGCGCGGCGCGTTGCGGGCTGTCCAGGCATTGCAGGAACAGGGCGCGTTCGGTGCGCAGGCCCTCGTCGAAGGGCAGGTCGATCGCGGCGCGCACGGCTTGCACGATCTTGGCGGGGGAAAACAGGCCGCGGGTGGTGGCGGCCACGCGTTCGACCGCGGCGTCCACTGCCGCGCGTTGCGTTGCCGGGTCTGCCAGCGCATCGGTCGCGTCGCGCGTGCGGCGCGGGCCTGCGTTCAGCGCCAGCAGCTGCTGCGTGTAGGCCAGGCCAGCATCCAGGGGGTCGTCCTCGGCGGCCAGCGCGTCGACCAGCCCCGCTGCCAGGGCAGCGTTGGCGGACAGGGGCTTGCCGCTCAGCATCAGGTCCAGCGCGGCGGCGGCGCCCATCAAGCGGGGCGCGCGCTGCGTGCCGCCCGCGCCGGGCAACAGGCCCAGGTTCACTTCGGGCAGGCCCAGCTTGGCGCTGGCCAGCGCGACGCGGTAGTGCGCCGCCAGCGCAATTTCCAGGCCGCCGCCCAGCACCGCGCCATGCAATGCCGCGATTACGGGCTTGGCGCTGGCTTCGATCTGGTTGCAGAGGTCCGGCAGCAGGGGCGGCTGCGGCGGCTTGCCGAATTCGCGGATATCGGCGCCCGCGATGAAATTCTTGCCGGCGCCAATCAGCAGGATCGCGCGCACCCGCGTGTCGGTCTGCGCCTGCGCGATGGCATCGGACAACGTGCGGCGCACGGATGCGCTCAGGGCGTTGACGGGCGGATGGTCGATGACGACGATCAGAATGTCTTCATAGCGGCGCGTCTGGGCCGCGCCGGTGCTTGCGCTGTCTGTCATGGACAGTGTCTCCTTAATGGCTTCCTGCTCGCGTGCCGCGCCGGCTTGCCGGGGCGCCGACGGCTGCGCGAGCGGAGCCTTGGGCGAGCCAGGCGTGGCCCGTCCTTTATGGCTTTATTCTTTCCCAGCAAAGATGTCTTGACAATGGCATCGATAATTGACACTCCGGACAATAAAATTTGACAATGCACCGCAAGGAGCGCCGTCATGGACACCAAATCCCTCACTCTGCTGGTCGAAATCCTGGACGCGGGCAATCTCAGTGAAGCCGCGCGCCGCCTGAAAATGACGCGGGCCAACGTCAGCTATCACCTGAGCCAGCTCGAGCGTTCGGTGGGCATGCAGCTCGTGCGGCGCACGACCCGACGCGTGGAACCCACGGAGATCGGCCTGAAGCTGTACAAGCACGGCCGCAGCATCCAGGACGAGCTGGCGGCCGCGCGCGAATCCATCGAAACGCTGGGCAAGACGCCGCAGGGCAAGGTGCGCCTGAGCGTGCCCAGCGGCTACGGGCAGTTCGTGATGACGCCCTGGCTGCTGGAATTCAAGAAGACGTATCCCGACATCGTGCTGGACGTGCTGTTTGAGAACAGCGTCGAAGACCTGCTGCGCGATGAAGTCGACATCGCCGTGCGCATCATGTCGGACCCGCCGCAGCACCTGGTCGCGCGCGAACTCGGCCAGGTCCGCTACGTGGCCTGCGCGTCTCCCGACTACGCGGCAAGCCGTGGCCTGCCGCAGCGGCCCGAAGACCTTGCCGGCACGCCCGTCATCAGCGCCGCCGTGATCGGGCGGCCGTTGCGCCTGTCGGCCTACTACGGCGGCCAGCCTCGCCAGCATGTGGTGCTGGAGCCCACCGTCATCTCCCGCAACTACGCCTTTCTGCGTGACGCCATCCGCGCGGGGTTGGGCGTGGGCGTGGTGCCGGACTACGTGGTGCATGAAGACATCGCGCGCGGCGAACTGTTGCCGGCACTGACCGATTGGCGGTTGAGCATTTTCGGGCGCGGCATGTATATGCTGTACATGCCCAACCGCCACCATCCGCGCGCGCTGGCGATGATGATCGAGTTCATTCTCGATCGCGCGCAGCGGCGGCATGAGGGCGGACCCGGTCTGCTGGCGGTTGGCGCCGGGTAGGTGCAGGTTAAGGCCCTCGGGCACGATACTTGCTGAACGCCTTCGCAAATCGGATGTGAGGGGAATGATGGACAGCGCGACGCCAGTGGACACCTCGACGCAGAGGGAGGGCCCGGAGCCGGTGACGGCGCCGGCGGCCGAGGAAAAGCCTGAACCGCCCGAGGAAAAGGTCACGGCCCAGGACGCGGGCCTTATCAAGCCGCCCGCGCCCACGCCGCTTGTGCGCGTCAGCGGCTTTTGCCTTGTGACGCTGACGGTGCTGGCGGTGCTGTTCGGCCTGAAGGCCGGTCAGGAATTCATTGTGCCGGTGGTCATGGCGATCGTCGTCGCCTACACCCTGGACCCGGTCGTGGCGATGCTGGAACGGCACCGCGTGCCTCGGACGCTGGGCACGGTGGTCGTCATGGGCGCCATCGCGTTCGGAATAGCCTGCGTCATCTATTTCACGCAGGACCAGGTCACCGGCATCATCAACGCGCTGCCCGAGATATCGAGCAAGCTGTCCCGCACGTTGGGAGGCCTGTTGAGCGGGGACGGGTCATTCCTGGAAAAATTGCGCAACGCAGCAAGCATTCTGCAAGAATCTGGCACGCCCAAGTCCGGCGGCCCGGTCGTCGTCGCCAAGCCGGACGCTGGCCTGAGCGACATCTTGCTGTGGGGGTCGAAAGGTCTGGCGACGTTCTTGGGGCAGGCCACCATGTGCGTGTTCCTGGTCTTTTTCCTGCTGCTGTCGGGCAATGCGTTCAAGCGCAAGTTCGTGAAGATGGCGGGCAACACGTTGTCGCAGAAGAAGATCAGCGTGCACATGCTGGACCAGATCAACAACTCCATCCACATGTACATGGCGATGATGCTGGTGACC
>JAEYVD010000539.1 GCA_023432075.1 Pseudomonadota bacterium
GATAACCACCGTACTTGGACCGGAAGCCAAAGCGTTCCGGCATCAGCTTCAAGCCATTGAAGAGCACGCCGTCCACCGGGGCGCCCGCCTGGATCAGGCGCTTGGCCGTCTCGCGGATCTCGCCCACCGTGTTCATGCCGGACCGCACTACCACCATCACCGCCGCGGCATGCGTGCCGACAACGGCCGCATCGGGCGAGGACAGCACGGGCGCCGTGTCCAGGATCACCATGTCGTACTGCGTGGCCAGTTCCCGCAGGGTTTCGCCGAAGACGGGCGACGCCAGCAGTTCGGACGGGTCGAAGGTGACTGCGCCCGTGGCGATGAAGTCCACGCCCTCGGACACGCTGTGCTTTCTGACGCGGCTGAGCGGGATCGTGCCGGTCAGCACTTCGAATAAGCCATCTTCCTTGGGCACGCCGAAGTAGCGGTTGAGCTGGCCCTTGCGGAAGTCGGCATCGATCAGCAGCACACGCTTGCCCACGCCGCCCTGGATGAAGGCAAAGTTTGCAGACAGGAAGGATTTACCCACGCCCGCCACCGGCCCCGTAAACATGACCATGTTGTTGGCCGACTGGCGCAGCGAGGCCTGCAGCACGTTGCGGAAGGACCGCAGGCTTTCGATGGGTGGCGAGTTGCCCTGGCTCTGGGCCAGCAGCGCGGGAACGGTGGCATTCTTGCGCCGGCTGCGGCGCCACAGCTTGTCCTGCACGTCGCTATACGGAATGGCCGCCAGCACCGGCAGGCCGGTATGGCGCTCGACGTCCTCCGGCTCGGAAAGGCCGCCAAACAGGGCGTTGCGCACGAACGCGCACAGGATGGCGAAGATCAGGCCGGCCGCGGTGGCCACGCCGATGATGATCGCGGCCTTCGGACGCACCGGCTTGTCAGGCTGCACGGCCGCATCCAGGATGCGCACGTTGCCCACCTTGCCGGCGCGGATCAGCTTGAGCTGTTGCGTGTTGTTGAGCAGCGCCGTGTACAGCTCGGTGTTGACGCGCACGTCGCGTACCAGACGCACCACGTCCTGCTCCAGATCCGGCAGTTGCCTGATGTTGTTGCCCAGGCGGTTGACGTCGCCCGTCAGGGACGCGATCTGACGATCGATGCCCACGATGCTCGGGTGCGTCGGCGCAAAGCGCGTGATGAGTTCCTGACGCTTCTGGCGCAGTTCCATCACACGGGTCTGCGCATCGACCGACTGCGCGAGGATCAGCTTGGCCTCTTCGCTCAGGTCGATCGTGCCGCGCTTGTTGCGCAACTGGTTGTACTTCGTTTCCGCGGCGTCCAGCTCGGCCTTCAGTTGCGGCAGCTGCTGCTCCAGGAACACCAGCGACTTCTCGGCCTGGGCCGACTTGCGGTTCACGTTCTGCTGCACGTATTCCTGGCCGATCTGATTGAGCACCGCGGTGGTCAGCGCCGGATCGTTGCCCTCCAGCGTGACGCCGATCACGCCCGACGTGCGGCCGCGCTCGAAGATGCCCAGGTGCGACTGCACGTTCTCGATGGCCGCCAGGCGCGAGCTGCGCGACACCGTGAACTCGGTGCCCGGACGGCCCGACAACGCATCGACATGCACGTCCATGGCGCCGCCGCCCGGCAGCAGGAAGCGCTCGGGCTTGCCCACCGTGCCGGTGAAGGTCGCGCCGGTCAGCTTGTCGCTGAG
This sequence comes from Pseudomonadota bacterium, assembly GCA_023432075.1. Classification (GTDB taxonomy): domain Bacteria; phylum Pseudomonadota; class Gammaproteobacteria; order Burkholderiales; family Burkholderiaceae_B; genus Achromobacter. The sequence continues at coordinate 1,667 of JAEYVD010000539.1, forward strand.
CGTGTAGCGGCCTTCGCCCAGCGTGGTCAGGCGAAACGGCTTGCCCAGCCATTCGTTGGGCACGTCCAGTTGCGAGATCGCGATGGTCTCGCCGCCCCACGCATAGCCGCCGCGCGGCAGGCTGGACGGATACGGCAGGCTTTCATAGCGCTGCGCGAGCCATTCGCCCACCACGGGGAAGTAGCGCGGCTTGGCGTGGATGTAGAGCAGGAACTTGTCGACCGCGGGACCGACCACCATGCGCGAACGCAGCACTTCCATTTCGCCGGACGTTTCCGCCTTGGTGTCGAACATCGACGACACATCGCCCAGCAGGCTGCGCGCCTGCCCGTTCGGAAGCTCCTCCTCGACCTGCACGATGATGTCAGCCGAATAGACCGACGGCGTCACCATCACGTAGGCCAGCGCGCCAAGAAACGCAAACAGGGTGATCGCAGCGATCATCCAGCGGTTGGAAAAAATGGCGTCCACGTGGGACGACAAGGGGGTTTCCTGCTGACGGGCCGGCACTGACGGCTCGAACGATTCGATGGGCAACGACATGCAGCTCTCCAGGAGAGGGCGCCGCCGCGGTTGCGGCGCCCCCAAAGGCGGGGTTTTCAGGCGGACTAATTGATGGACTTGACGGTCTGTACGGTTTGCGCGCTCGGGAACAGGTTGCTGATGAAGCGGTTCCACCGCACCAGGCTGGCCGTATCCACGAACACGACGTCTTTGGGTTGCAGTTCAAACTTCGCGCCGACCGCAAGGGCCTGCGGCGACGCGGCGTTCAAGTGATAGACCAAAGGCTTTGCCTCCTCCGTGGCGCGCACGACGAAAATCTGTGAGGGATCGGCCGTGAGCTGGTTCGGCCCGCCCGCCAGTCCCAGTGCTTCGGTCAGCGACATGCGTCCATCGCGCATGACCGAAGCGCCCGGCAGGAACACTTCACCCATCACGAATACCTTGCTGTCGTCGCGCGGCGTGACTCTCACGATGTCCCCTGCCTTGAGCATGACCTGGTTCAGGTCCTGGCCGCGCTCGATCAGCGCGGGAAGGTTCACGCGAGTACGACGGCCATCGCGGATCACGTAGACCGCACTGCGGTCGCCGGTAGGCAGAATGCCTCCGGCCCTGTTGAGCGCTTCCAACAGGGTCATGGGAACATCGTTGATCGCAACCGTACCCGGCGTCGTTACCTCGCCATCGACGAAGATGCGCTTGCTGCGAAATCCCAGAACGCGTACGGTGATCTGCGGGTCCTGTATGTACTTGCCCGAACTATTGACTATGAGATTGCGCGCCTGAAGTTCAGTCAACCCCGCCACTTTCAGCAGTCCCGTATACGGAAACTGGATATATCCAGTGGATGAGACCGTATAGCCCGGAATGCCCGAGGCGGTATCCCCGATGGCTAATTCCGTTGCCCCAGATCCGATGGCGTAGGTTTGCGTCGGAAGCACGAGTTCGGGGTGATCCCACACGACGATCGAGAGGATGTCCCCGGGCCCGATGAGGTAGGGACCGGGCTTGCCGACCAGGTGGCCAATGCCTTCGTTGTCCAGCAGCGCGTCACGCGCGCGCTGCTCATCGAGCACCAGCGACGGCGTGATTTCCTTGATGACAGCCTTGGAGTTCGGGTCCAGCGGATCCGCGAGTTGATTGGCGCTGAACGTCATGCCGGGAGACAAGGCGCAAGCGCTCAGCGAGGACACGAGCGCGATAGCGGCTATGGCTCGGCTCAACGTTCCGAAAAGTGTAGTCATGGCGAATCCACTGTGAATGACTTCGTTGCTTGGAAAGGAGCCCGATGCGTAACGGGTTGCGACATTCCACACGCTTTTCCTAGTCCCGCACATTCGACGGATGCCCTAAGCCTTCTCCTACATCGTTTGGAGGTTTCGGGTGCGTTGCGCTCTCAATAAGATTTTGTCGGTAGCCACATGCTTTGCGGCACTGCACAGTCGTTGCTTGCCGCAGGGTGCTTCCCCCCGAACAGGAGTGCGCGATGGACCCGTCCCAAACGGACACGTCGGCAAGGTTCAGCGGAGCAAGCTATCTGTATCGCTTGCTCGACGCCGCGATCGTCATCACCTGCGGCCTGACTGCCACCGGTTTGAAATTCTCGGAAGAGGCCTTGACGGATCCTCCGCAGATTCATCTGTTCCTGATCTACCTTTGCGGCCTGGGCGCGATTGCGATCTTCCCGGCCTTCCGCTTGTATGTGTCCTGGCGGGGACGCCTCTTGACCGATCTGGTGGTGCGCAGCCTGGCTGCGTGGGCCACCGTGTTCGCGTTGGGCATCTTCGTCAGTTTTCTCATGCACCAGACCGGCGCGATATCCCGCTTATGGGCTGCAACCTGGTTTGGCATGACGGCGCTGGCGCTGGCCGGCGTGCGCATCGCCGTCTATGCGGCGCTGGGCGCGGCACGCGATCGGGGCATGGACAAGAAGCGCGTGCTGCTGGTGGGCTTTGGCGCGCTGGGCCACGACATGTGGCGCCGCGTGGAAAAGTACCGCGAGGCCGGCTACCAGATATCCGGGATCTACGCCGAACCGCATGAGATCCTGCCCCGCAGGTCCGCCGTCTGCATGACCTGGACAACCTGACCACCTTCGTGCGCGAAAACAACGTGCGCGAAATCTGGATCGTGCTGCCGATGGAAGCCGGCCAGGAGCTGCGCGAGGTGCTCTATCACCTGCGCAACGACCTGGTGGACATCCGCTGGATTCCCGATGTCATGTCCATTCAGCTGCTTGGCCATCGCATCGGCGAATTCCTGGGGCTGCCCGCGATCCAGTTGAACAGCCTGCCGGCCGCCGGCGTGCGCGGCTGGGCCAAGGAGGCCTTCGACCGCAGCTTTGCGCTATGCGCGCTGATCGGCCTGGCGCCCGTGATGCTGACCGTGGCCATGCTGATCAAGCTGACCTCGCGCGGCCCGGTCTTTTTCACGCAGCCGCGTCTGGGCGTGGACGGCAAGGTGTTCCACGTCTACAAGTTCCGCACCATGACCGTGCACCAGGAACAGGGCGTGGTCACGCAAGCCACTCGCAACGACAGCCGCGTCACCCGCATCGGCGGCTTCCTGCGCCGCACCAGCCTGGATGAGCTGCCGCAGTTTCTGAATGTGCTGATGGGCGACATGTCGGTGGTGGGCCCGCGCCCGCACGCGCTGGAGCACAACGAAATGTACAAGGACCTGGTGCAGCGCTACATGATGCGCCATCGCGTCAAGCCGGGCATCACCGGGTGGGCGCAGGTCAACGGCTTTCGGGGCCAGACCGACACCCTGCGCAAGATGAGCGACCGGGTCGAACACGACATCTACTACATCCAGCATTGGACGTTCCGGATGGATCTGCTGATCATCGCGCGCACGGCGGTATCGGGTTGGACGGGCCGCAATGTCTACTGAACCGTTGGGATGGCCCGTGCGCGAGGCGCCGGCGCCGCGAGGTGGAATGCTGGCCCGCGCGGACTTCCGCCAAGCGGTGGAGATGCTGCCGCTGGTGTCGATCGACCTGCTGCTGCGCGACGGCGCCGGCAACTACCTGACCGGGCTGCGCGCCAATCCGCCTGCGCAGGGCGCGTGGTTCGTGCCCGGCGGCCGGATACGCAAGAACGAATCCCTGCAGCGCGCGCTGCGCCGCATCGTCCAGGACGAGCTGGGCCTCTCGCTGCCCGATCTCGCCTGGACGCCGCGCGGCGTATACGAGCATTTCTATGGCACCAATTTCGCGGGTGAGGCGGGGCG
>JAEYVD010000531.1 GCA_023432075.1 Pseudomonadota bacterium
TCATGCTGGTGCTGATCGGCATCGTGCCCGCCAATTTCGTGCTGGACACCCACAGCACCACCTACCAGATCGAACGCACGCGCGACGCGGCCAACCACCTGCTGGTGTTCTACCAGCGCAACGAGGCACTGCTGGGCGACTACCTGGCGCTGCGCCGCACCAACATGCAGGAAGACCTGCCGGCCAATTTCCGCTGCGATCCCACGCTGACCGTGCCAACCATCATGGCGCTGCAAAAGGATCTGCACGGCGTGTCCAACTACGCCGACCTGTCCGCGCAACAGCGCATCGACGTGCGCCGTTACCTGCTGTGCCTGGACGACACCGCCAAGAAGGTGGCCCGCCTGGAAGGCCTGCCCGCCCGCGAAGCCGCCGATCTGCAACGGCTGCGCGCGGACCTGACGGCCACCACCGAATACGCGCCCTTCTGGGTGATCGTGGCCGTGGCGCTGGCGCTGGGCTGCGGCACCATGGTGGGCTGGCGCCGCGTGGTCCTGACCGTCGGCGAAAAGATCGGCAAGCAAGGCATGACTTACGCTCAGGGCATGTCAGCCCAGCTGACCGCCGTGGGCGCCATCGGACTGGCCAACGTCTTCAGCCTGCCGGTGTCGACCACCCACGTGCTGTCTTCCGGCGTGGCGGGCACCATGATCGCCAACAAGTCCGGACTGCAGGGCAACACCGTACGCAACATCCTGCTGGCGTGGGTGCTGACGCTGCCCGCCTCGATGCTGCTGGCCGCGGGCCTGTTCTGGATCGGCGTGCAGTTCACCGGCTGATAAATCCCGGCCGTGCAGGCAATCTGCACGGCCGCTGCAACACTCTGGGTACTGGGCGGGCCTATGCGCCCGCGCCCCGCGCCGTCTACGATGGCGCCATGACTACCCCCTCCCCCACCCTGCATTACATCTTCGATCCGCTTTGCGGCTGGTGCTACGGCGCCGCGCCGCTGGTGGATGCCGCCCGCGGCATCTCCGGCTTGAACATCGAGCCCCATGGCGGCGGCATGATGACGGGCAGCAACCGCCAGCCGGTCACCGACGCCCTGCGCCGCTATGTCATGCCGCACGATGAACGCATCGCCGGCCTGACGGGCCAGCCGTTCGGCAAGGACTACTTCGACGGCCTGCTGCGCGACACCGGCGCGGTGTTCGATTCCGAACCGCCCACCACCGCCATCCTGGCCGCGCAGACGCTGGCCGGCCGCGGTCTGGACCTGCTGCGCCGCCTACAGCGCGCGCATTACGTCCAGGGCCTGCGCATCGCCGATCCGGCCGTCCTGCGCGCGCTGGCCGCGGACATCGGGCTGGACGCCGGCGCCTTCGACGTCGCCTACGCCAAGGCGCAGGGCGCCGAGACGGCCGCGCACATCGCCGCCAGCCGCCGGCTGCTGGCGCAAGTGGGTGGCGCGGGCTTTCCGACGCTGGCGCTGGAGCGCAATGGCGTCTTTACCGTGCTAGAACCCAGCCGCTATCTGGGCCGTCCTGAGCAATGGCGCGATCACCTTCAGGCGCGCATCCAGGGCGGCGCCTGACGCCAGGACGCCTGCGCCCCAGGGATCAGGATTCTTCGATGTCGCCGTCGCGCTGCAAGGCGCGGTGCATCGCCGGGCGCTCGCCAAGCCGCTCGGCGTAGGCATTGAAGACCGGCGTCTCGGACACGAGCTTCATCTGCATCATGTATTGCAGCGAACCGCCCAGCACGATGTCCACGGCCGAGAACGTGTCGCCCAGAAAGAAAGGCCGCGCCTGCAGCACCCGGGTGAGCACCTGCTCGACCTCTTCCGCCGAGCCCCAGCCCAGCGCCGCCTGATGCGGCGTCTTGAACGCCCGCTCGACCATCGCGGGCTCGAACACGCCGGTGGAATAAGCAAGCCACGTCAGATAAGGGCCGCGCTGCCGGTCGCCGACGACCGGACCCAGTCCCGCCTGCGGAAAGAGGTCGGTCAGGTATAGCGCGATGGCGGGCGTCTCGAATACCGGCACGCCGTCATGCACCAGCGCCGGCACCTTGCGGTGCGGATGAATGTCGATGTAGTCGGCGGGCATGTGCCCCGTGCTGTCGTGGCCACGGATCGACACCATCTCGGTGTCGTAGGGCACACCCAGTTCCTCGAGCAGCCACAGTATCCGGAACGACCGCGAGCGCGGCGCGTGGTAGAGCGTAAGCATGGTCGGTCTCCTTGGGGGATCGGACCATTTTGCCTTGCGGGCCGCTATGCCGCCAAGGCCAGCAATATCCCGTATCCGCCCATGCCCAGCAGCACCGCGACGCCCGTGTTGCTGACCAGGCGAGCGGCCACGCCAGTGACGACCAGCCCGCCCACATAAGGCGCGATGCGGGCGGCCTCGTTTGCCGCGCCCAGCAGATCGGGCACGATCACGGCCGCCGCGATGCCCGCGAGCAGCGAGGGCCCGAGCGCCGACAGGGCCGAGCCCTCGCGGGACAGGCGCCGCAGCAGCCGGCTGCGCTCGGACAGCATGAAGGGGAGCGCGCGTGTCAGGTACGTGATGACCGCCATCGCGATGACAGCGCCCCAGAATTCCAATCCGCCAGTGTTCATGCGGACCTCTTCATGCGATAAGCGGCGCAGCCGATGACCGCGCCCGCCAGGATGGCAAGACTGGTGTATCCCAGCGCGGCAATCAGCCCGGCCCCGCCCACGGCGGCCAGGATGGGCAGCCCCATGCCGCGCCGCGCGCCCTGGCACACCAGCGCCATGAAGAGCGCCGGCAGCGCAAAGCGCATGACCTGCGACAGCATCGGATAGTGCTTCTCCAGGCCGTCGCCGGCGTACACGCCCACGGCCGTGCCGGCGATCCAGGTCAGCCATGCGCCCAGGCCCAGCGCAATCATCCATCCCTGGCGGCGGCCGGGTTCAACGGCCTGCAGGCGGTTGAAGGCGGTCGCAAAGACTTCATCGGTCAGCAGGAAGGCGACCTTCAGGCGATCGCGCAGCGCAGCGGGCAGGAAGCGCGACAGCAGCGGGCCGTAAAGCAGATGCCGGGCGTTCAGCAGCGAGCACAGCGCCACCACCCAGAGCCAGGGCGTTCCCGCCTTGATGGAAGCCAGCAACAGGAATTGGCTGGCGCCCGCGTAGACCAGCACGGAAATCAGGACAACCTGCAGCGGCGTCAAGCCGGCCGCGACGCCGGCGATGCCGAAGGTCACGGCCACCGGAAAGTAGCCGATCATGACCGGCAGGCACGATTTCAGGCCATCGATGCGCGCGCTGCCGGACGGGGCGCGCGCGGCGTCGGGGGGAGTCTCCAAGGCGCTCATTGCTTCTACGTAGTGCGGCGGGCGCCCATTTTACCTATCGCCGCACACGCGCTATCGCGTGGACCGCGAGCCCCGCGCACTCAGGGCATCGCCCCCAATGCCCGCAGTTGCGACTTCAGCCGGCGCACCTCCTGGCTCAGGTCCAGGATGAGGGCCACGGCGTCCAGGCCCGCGCCAAAGTCGTGCTCCAGCCGGCGCGCGTGCAAGGCGCGCTGCAGATCCACGCTGTAGAAGCGCCATTCCGAGGGACCGCTGCCGCTGGCGTTGACGATGCCGACCTCGACCAGCTGGGCCACCCATTCCACTTCGGCGCCGCAGGCGCGGGCCAGGTCGTCGGCGCTGAGCGGCTGCGACTTGCCCACGACGGTGGCGCTGGTGATCACTATCTTTTTCATGCTCAGACCCCCAGGTTGCGGCGCGGGTTGAAGGGCAGGTCCTGCTGCAGCTTGCGGTAGGCGGCCTTGGCGGCGTCGCTGTCGGCGGGCGGCAGCACCAGGTCAAGGACCAGGTACAGGTCGCCCGGCGGATCGCCCGGAATGCCGCGTCCGCGCAGCCGCAACTTGCGGCCGTTGCCGGAACCGGGCGGCACCGACACTTCGACCGTGCCGCCCGGCGTGGGCGCCTTGACGCTGGCGCCCAGGGCGGCTTCCCAGGGCGCGACCGGCAGCGTCATGTAGAGATCGCGCCCTTCGGCGCGGTAGCGCGGATGCGGCTTGAAGCGCACCTCCAGATACAGGTCGCCGTTGTCGCCGCCGCCGTAACCCGGCATGCCCTGCCCCGCCAGCCGGATGTACTGGCCTTCGCGCACGCCTGCCGGAATCTTGACGCTGAGCGTGCGGCTTTGCATGTGCGGGCGGCCCTGGTCGTCCATCTGCATGGAACGCAGGCTGATGTCGCGCGTGGCGCCCTTGATCGCGTCTTCCAGGTCGACCTCGATCGCGGCGTGGTGGTCCTCGCCGCGCGCGCGGAATTCCTGTTGCCGCGCGCCATGCCGGCCGCCCCGCCCGCCAAAGAGCGACGAAAAGAACTCGCTGAATTGCGCCTCGTCGCCGGGCGCCGCGCCGCGGTGGAACTCGAAGCCTTCGTCCCAGCCGGGCGGGGGCTGAAAGCCGCCGCCAGGCGACACGCCTGCCGCGAGATTGTCATAGGCCTGGCGCTTTTCCGCGTCGCGCAGCACGTCGTACGCTTCGTTCACGTCGCGCATGCGGGTTTCAGCGTCGGTTTCCTTGCTGACGTCGGGGTGATATTTGCGGGCGAGCTTGCGGTACGCCTTGCGGATGTCGTCGTCGGACGCGCCCTGTTCCACCCCGAGAATGCTGTAGTAGTCCTTGAACTCCATATTCCAGCTCACGTAGAGGGTTGAGGCCGCGTCCGGCACAGCCGGATCCGGCCTTGAATAGCCAGAAGATAGGGGTTATGGACCGATTTTTCAATGCGATTCGGCAGTTGGCGGCCAAGCGCATAATGGTCGGTTTGCGCGGCTTACCTCAAAGGACCGATCGTGCTGGAAATCATCGACGCCGACTTCAACGACCCTGACCACGGCCGCCAGGTGCTGGCCATGCTGAACGAATACGCCAGCGGCCCGATGGGCGGCAATTCGCCTCTGCCGGCCCATGCGCAGGCCAACCTGATCCCCGAACTCGCCCGCCGCCCGACCGTGCGCGCGCTGCTGGCGCGCATCGATGGTCAGGCGGCCGGTGTGGCGATCTACCTGGAAGGCTTCTCCACTTTTGCCTGCCGCCCGCTGCTGAACCTGCACGATCTGGCCGTGTCCCCGCGGTTTCAGGGCCAGGGCGTGGGCAAGGCGCTGCTTACGGCGCTGGAGGACCGCGCCCGGCGGATGGATTGTTGCAAGATCACGCTGGAAGTGCTGGAGGGCAACACCGTCGCCCAGGGCCTTTACCGCAAGCTGGGCTTCGAGGGCTACGCGCTGGACGATGCGACCGGCCGCGCCCTGTTCTGGCAGAAAAAGCTGGCCGCCTGAATGGCGTAGTATGTGTTTTTCGCCCCGGATTCGGGGGCGGACCGACCCTGCAGGAATTACGATGAAGATGAGCAACATCCCCTTTGGCACCACCGACTGGTCCGAAGTGGAACGCACCGAACACGCCGGCGACACCGGCATGGCTTACTGGCGGACCCGCCATTTCGGCGACTTGCGGGTGCGCATGGTGGAATACACCCCCGGTTACCTGGCCGACCACTGGTGCACCAAAGGCCACATTCTGTTCTGTCTGGAAGGCGAACTGCACACCGAACTGGAAGACGGCCGCCAGTTCGTGTTGACCCCCGGCATGAGCTATCAGGTTGCCGATCAGGCTGAGCCGCACCGCTCGTCCACCGCAACCGGCGCCAAGCTCTTCATCGTGGACTGACGCGCCCGCGCGACACGCCTGGATTGCACTTGCGTTACGCTTTGCAAACCAGACGCCGCGCGCGCCTGACCATTCGTTACCCCGCCTGACCGGAGACAAGCTTTGGGCGCCCCGATTACGCTATACGTCGATTCCCTGTTTCTCAGCCCGTATGCCATGTCGGTCTACGTGGCGCTGTCCGAAAAGCAGTTGTCTTTTGAGGTGCGTCCCATCGACCTGGGGGCCGGCGAACAGCGCATGCAGCCCTTCCAGTGCCGCGCGCTCACGGCCCGGGTCCCGGCCTTGACGCATGCGGACTTCAACCTGACCGAATCCAGCGTCATCGCCGAATACCTGGACGAAGCCTTTCCCGCGCCCGGCCACGCGGCTCTGTTTCCGTCCGGCATGCACGAACGCGCACGCGCCCGCCAATTGCAGGCGTGGCTGCGCAGCGACTTGGCCGCCCTGCGCCAGGAACGCCCGACCGAAACCGTGTTCTACGGCGAAAAGGGCCAGCCGCTGTCCGACGCCGCCCATGCCGCCGCCGCCAAGCTGATCCAGGTGGCCAACCACCTGATCGGTGTGGACCAGACGACGCTGTTTGATGCGTGGTGCATCGCCGATACCGATCTGGCGGTCATGCTCAAACGCCTTTCGCACGACGACCTGCCCGACACGCTGCGCGCCTACGCCGATGCCCAGTGGCAGCGGCCCGCCGTCCAGAAATGGCTGGAACACAACGCCGCCGCGCGCTGACCAGCACCCCGCTCCAAGGCGCCGCTCCGTCCTGCCGGCCCAGTTGACCTGCCGCAAATGCTCCCGATGTTGCACTGCACCATCCATTGCGGTGTAATGGGGAGGTCAACTCCGCCGGTTCCACTGGGGACCGGCTCGGCGGCCATTTGCCGCCGGCAGCTATTTACAGGAGATCGCCATGGCCGGATCCGGCACCGATCACACGCTTGCCCCGTCCTTGAACCCCTGGACGGCCGCCTATGAATACACCGTGGATGCCTGGCAGCGCGGCGTGCTTTATGCCGATGTGATGCGCCAGCGCGGCAATCAATACCACGATCACATGGCCAAGCGCGCGCCCAACGTGCTCAGCATGGAATTCGAACTGGTGATGGATGGCCGCGAGCTGCCCCGCCCGGTCAATTACGGCCTCTTGCGAATCAAGCCGCCGGCCGGCGTGGAAACGGACCCGATCAAACGCCCCTTCCTGGTGGTGGATCCGCGCGCCGGCCACGGGCCGGGCATTGGCGGCTTCAAGCCGGAAAGCGAGATCGGCGTGGCCGTGCGTGCCGGACACCCCTGCTACTTCGCGACCTTCCTGCCGCAGCCCATGCCCACGCAGACCGTCGAAGACGTGATGATGGCCGAGGCCCGCTTCCTGGAAGAGATCATCGCGCTGCACCCGGATGCCGAGGGCAAGCCCGTCGTCGTGGCCAATTGCCAGGCGGGCTGGCAGATCATGATGACAGCGGCGGTGCGCCCTGAGCTGTTCGGCCCCATCATCGTCGCGGGTGCGCCCTTGTCGTACTGGGCGGGCTGGCGCGGCATGAATCCCATGCGCTACGCCGGCGGCCTGTTGGGCGGCAGCTGGCTCACGGCCATGACCAGCGACCTGGGCCACGGCAAGTTCGACGGCGCCTGGCTGGTGCAGAACTTCGAGAACCTGAATCCCGCCAACACCTTGTGGTCCAAGCAGTACAACCTGTACTCCAAGGTCGACACCGAGGCCAGCCGCTACCTGAGCTTTGAAAAATGGTGGGGCGGCCACGTGTTCCTGAACGGGCCCGAGATCCAGTACATCGTCGACAACCTGTTCGTGGGCAACCGCCTGGCCACCGCCGGCTTGGTGACCTCGGACGGCATCCGCATCGACCTGCGCAACATCCGATCGCCCATCGTGGTGTTCTGCTCGAAGGGCGACAACATCACCCCGCCCCCGCAGGCGCTGGGCTGGATTCCCGACCTGTACCAGAACGAGGCCGAAGTCCTGGCCCACGGCCAAACCATCGTCTACGCCATCCACGAAAGCATCGGCCACCTGGGCATCTTCGTGTCCGGCAGCGTGGCCCGCAAGGAACACCAGGAGTTCACCTCCAACATCGACATGATCGATGTGCTGCCGCCGGGCATCTACCAGGCCGAAATCGCCGACAAGACGCCGGACACGCCCAACGCCGACCTGGCCTACGGCAACTACGTGCTGTCGTTCGAACAGCGCAAGCTGGACGACGTGCGCGCCATCGTCGACCGCAAGGAAGAGGACGACCAGCGCTTTGCCGCGGTGGCCCGTATTTCCGACATCAACCTGGGCATGTACCGCAGCTTCGTGCAGCCCTGGCTGCGCGCCCTGGTCACGCCGCAGTCGGCCGAATGGATGCAGCGCATGCACCCGCTGCGCCTGCCCTACGAACTGATCTCCGACCGCAACCCGCTCATCGCGCCGATCGCCAAGGTGGCCGAACAGGTGCGCGAGAACCGGCAGCAGGCCTCGCCCACGAATCCCTTCCTGGTCGCGCAGGAGATGTTCTCGAACATGATCGAGACCAGCCTGAACATCTGGCAGGAATTGCGCGATTCGGCCGACGAACGCACCTTCATGAGCGTCTACGGTTCGCCCGTGGTGCAGGACCTGGCTGGCCTGGGCGCAAAGTCCGGCCCGCCGCGCAAGCATCCCGGCGTCTCGCCGGAACATCGCCGCTTCATGGAACAACGCGCCGCGGAACTGCGCTCGATGCTGCAGGAAGGCGGACTGCGCGTGGCGGCGATCCGGATGCTGCTGTACGTGTCGGGCGCCGAGGGCGGACTGGACGAGCGCAGTTTCGCGCTGATCCGCAAGATGCGCGCCGAGGCCGACAACGCGCTGACGCTGGAGGCGTTCAAGGACGTCATCCGCGATCAGGCGCTGATGATGACGCTGGATTCGACCGCGGCCATCCAGGCCATGCCGCATCTGCTTGAAGGCTCGACGGCTGCCGAGATCCGCGGCGGCCTGGTTGCCATGAAGGGCGTGTTGGAAGCGGCCGAACCGCTGAGCGACGCGGCGCGCGAAAGCCTGAGCGAAATGGAGCGCATCTTCGAAGCGGCCGAGCGCCGCGCCCAGCGGCGCGAACAGGGCCAGCGGGTCGAAGCCACGCGCAGCGCCGCCGGCGAGAAGACGGTTGACCCGGTCACCGACCTGGTCGACACGGCGGCGCAGGTGCCCGCCAAGACCGCCCGGCCGCATCCCGATGCCGCCCGCAAGGCCGTGAAGGAGGCGTCCGCGCCCAAGGCTGCGCGCAAGACCGCTGCGAAACCCGCTGCGAAATCGACCACCAAAGCCGCCGCACAGTCCGCCACTAAGACCGGTACGAAAGCTGCCACGAAGACGGCGTCCAGCGCCGCCAAGGCGCCCGCCAAGCGCGCGGCCGCCGCCCGTCAACCCGCCAAGGCCTGACAACCATGAGCCTCCCGACGTCCACGCACTACGACAAACTCATCGCGCGCGCGCAGACGCTTGAACCGGCCGCGTGCGCCATCGCCCACCCGTGCGACGAGCCCTCGCTGTCCGCGGCACTGGAAGCGCGCGACCTGGGCCTGTTGCAGCCCATCCTGGTCGGCCCCGAAGGCAAGATCCGCGATACGGCCGCGCAGTTCAAACTGAACCTGGGCGATGCCCGCATCGTGGACGCGCCCCACAGCCATGCGGCCGCCGAAAGCGCTGTTGCGCTGGTGCGCAGCGGCGAGGCGTCGCTGCTGATGAAAGGCAGCCTGCACACGGACGAACTGATGCACGAGGTCGTGGCGCGCACGACCGGCCTGCGCAGCGGCCGCCGCATCAGCCACGTGTTCATCATGGAGGTGCCGACCTATCCCGAGCCGCTCTTCATCACCGACGCGGCCATCAACATCTTTCCGGACCTGGAGACCAAGGCCGACATCATCCGCAACGTGATCGACCTGCATCTGGGACTGGGGCTGGGCGAACCGCGCGTGGCGATCCTGTCGGCGGTGGAACAGGTCACGCCCAGCATCCCCAGCACCATCGAAGCGGCCGCGCTGTGCAAGATGGCCGATCGCGGGCAGATCACCGGCGGCGTGCTGGACGGCCCGCTGGCGCTGGACAACGCCATCAGCCCCGAGGCCGCCCGCATCAAGGGCATCCGATCCCCGGTGGCCGGCGTGGCCCAGGTGCTGATGGTGCCCGACCTGGAAGCCGGCAACATGCTGGCCAAGAACCTGACCTTTCTCGCCAATGCCGAGGCCGCCGGCATCGTGCTGGGCGCGCGCGTGCCGATCATCCTGACCAGCCGCGCCGACAGCCCGCGCTCGCGTCTTGCCTCGTGCGCGGTGGCGGCGATCTACGCCAACCACCTTGCCCAGCAGCAGGCCAAACCGCTGGCCTGACGCCAGCGCCCTGCCCCCGGCCCGCCCCCGCGGGCTTTCGCGCGACTTGTCTCAACATGGAAGCACACCGCCATGAGCGACACCATCCTCGTCATCAACGCCGGCAGTTCCAGCATCAAGTTCTACCTGTATGACATCGATGCCAGCCACCAGCTCGCGCCCCGGCTGGGCGGCCAGCTCGAAGGCATTGGCACCACGCATCCGCGCCTGCGGGTGCGCGATGCGGCGGGTGAGACGCTGGTCGAGCGCGACATCGCGCCCAGCCACGCGCCCGACGTGCCCAACGCGCAGGAGGTCGTGGGCACGTGGTTGAGCGGCCATCTGGGCGGCGCGCCACTGGCGGTGGGCCACCGCGTGGTGCACGGCGGACCGGATCTGTCCGAGCCGGTGCTGATCGATGACGACATCCTGGCCAAGCTGGACACGTTCACGCCGCTTGCGCCGCTGCATCAGCCCAACAACCTGGCGCCGATCCGCGTCATCCGCGAACGCCGGCCCTGGATTCCGCAGGTCGCCTGCTTCGACACGGCGTTTCATCGCAGCCATAGCGAGGTGGCCGACCGCTACGCGCTGCCCGAGCGCCTGTATCTGGAAGGCGTGCGCCGCTACGGTTTTCATGGGCTGTCCTACGAGTACATCGCGCAGCGCCTGAAGCAGGCGTTGCCGGACATCGCCATGGGCAAGATCGTGACCGCCCACCTGGGGTCCGGCGTCTCAGCCTGCGCCATGCACGCGGGCAAGAGCGTGGACAGCACCATGGGGTTCACGGCACTGGAAGGCCTGCCGATGGGCACGCGTCCTGGCCGCCTGGATCCCGGCGTGGTGCTGTGGATGATGGAACAGGGCATGAGCCACGACGAGATCGAGCACATGCTGTATCACGACTGCGGCATGAAGGGCCTGTCGGGCATCAGCAACGACATGCGCGAACTCCTGGCCAGCAATGCGCCGTCGGCCAAGCTGGCG
>JAEYVD010000557.1 GCA_023432075.1 Pseudomonadota bacterium
ACCCACTGGTGGCCAGGAGGGCAAGGAATGAAAGCCCTGATGTTCAGACAGACCGCCTTGTCCGCCTTCGTGGCGGTGGCGTTGGCCGGCTGCTCGCTGGCTCCCGATTACAAACGACCCGACGCGCCGGTCAGCCCGGCGTGGCCGGACCAGCCCAAGGTGCAATACGGCGCGTACTCGCGCGCCACCACGCTGGGCTCGCAGCCCGCCGCCGACGTCGTGCCGCAGGCCGGCACGCCCGCGGCGGACCTGGGCTGGCGCGAATTCTTCCTCGATCCGCGCCTGCAGGCCCTCATCGAGCTTGCGCTTGTCAACAACCGCGACCTGCGCGTCGCGGTCCAGCGCGTCGAAGAGGCTCGGGCGCAATATGGCATCCAGCGCGGCGCGCAATGGCCCAGCATCGGCGCCGGTATCCAGGGCCAGCGCCAGCACTTGCCGGCCAATATGCGGGCCGGCGGCCCGGATTCCAGCTCGATCAGCAGCTCGTACCAGGCCGGCATCGGCCTGACCACGTTCGAGATCGACCTGTTTGGCCGTCTGCGCAACCTGTCCGAAGCCGCATATCAGCAATACCTGTCCACCGAGCAGGCGCAAAAGAGCGTCCACATCACGTTGGTGGGGTCGGTTGCGCAGTCGTATTTCAACCTGCGGGCCGCCGAGGTCCAGCTGGATCTGACCCAGCGCACCCTGGCCTCGCGCCAGGAATCGTATGACCTGGTCAAGCGCCGCTTCGACGGCGGCGTGGCCTCCGAACTGGACCTGAACCAGTCCAAGTCGCTGCTGGACACGGCCTCGGCCGACCTGGCGCAACTGGCCCGCGCCCGCGCGCAGGCCATGAACGCGCTGGTGCTGGTGGTGGGCACGCCGCTGCCGGAAACGCTGCCCCCGCCGGCCACGTTCGGCCGCGATCAGGTGCTGGCCACGGTGCCGTCGGGCTTGCCGTCCGACCTGCTGGAGCGCCGGCCCGACATCGCCGCCGCCGAAAACCAGCTGCTGTCCGCCAACGCCAACATTGGCGCGGCGCGTGCGGCGTTCTTCCCGACCATCTCGCTGACCGGCCTCCTGGGCGTGGCCAGCCCGTCGCTGGGCGACCTGTTCAAGGGCGGGCAGGGGTACTGGAGCTTCTCGCCGTCGATCACGACCCCGCTGTTTGCGGGCGGCAGCATCCGCGAAGGGCTGAACCTGGCCAAGGCGCGCGACAATATCGCCGTGGCGCAGTACGAGCAGACCATCCAGCAGGCGTTCCGCGAAGTGTCGGACGCGCTGGCGGGCGAGGCCACCTATGGGGCGCAGCTCGATGCCCAGCGCGCGCTGCAGGATTCTTCGGCGCGGACGCTGGAGTTGTCGAATTTGCGGTATACCAACGGTATCGACAGCTACCTGCAGGTGCAGACCGCGCAGGTGGACTTTTTCAACGCCCAGCTGTCGCTGGTGCAAACCGGCCTGGCCGCGCTGATCAACCGCGTGGAGCTGTACAAGGCGCTGGGCGGCGGCTGGGAAGAAACAACGAAAGTGCAATGATAGAACTTGGTGTAAACATCGATCACGTCGCCACGCTGCGGCAGCAGCGCCACACGGCGTACCCCGACCCGATCGCCGCGGCGCTGCGCGCCGAGGATGCCGGCGCAGACCTGATCACGCTGCATCTGCGCGAAGACCGGCGGCACATCCAGGACGCCGACGTCTACGCGATCCGTCCGCAGTTGCGCACGCGCATGAACCTGGAATGCGCGGTCACGCCGGAAATGCTTGAGATCGCCTGCGCGGTCAAGCCCAGCGACGTCTGCCTGGTGCCCGAAAAGCGCACCGAGCTCACGACGGAAGGCGGGCTGGAAGTGGCCGGCGCCATGGGGCCGGTGTCCGATGCCGTGGCCCTGCTGACCGAAGCCGGCATTCGCGTTTCGCTCTTCATCGATCCGGACCCCGTCCAGATCGCTGCCGCCGCCAAGGCGGGTGCGCCCGTGATCGAGCTGCACACCGGCGCCTATGCCGAGGCCGAGGGCGAGGCCGCCCAGGCCGAACTGCAGCGCATCCGCCTGGCCGTGACCGAAGGGCTGCGCCACGGGCTGCGCGTGAATGCGGGGCATGGCCTGCATTACGGCAACGTCAAGCCGGTGGCCGCGCTGGACGGCATTTCCGAACTCAACATTGGCCACGCCATCGTGGCGCAGGCTATCTTCGACGGCTGGGAAAAGGCCGTTCGCGACATGAAGGCGCTGATGGTGCAGGCGCGGCTGCACGCGCTGCGCGGGCTTTGAACGCGGGCCGATGACGCGTTTTGACCGCTAGCCAGGCAATGCCGATGTCCGACACTTCTTCCGCCACGCCCGCCGGCGCCATTGCCGGCATCGGCATGGACCTTCTGCGTATCGACCGGATCGAGCGTGCGCTGGCGCGCCACGGCGACCGTTTTGCCGAAAAGATACTCGGGCCCGAGGAACTTCTGAAGTTCCATGCCCGCCGCGCGCGCGACCCGGTCCGCGGCCTGCGATTCCTTGCCACGCGCTTTGCCGCCAAGGAAGCCTTTTCCAAGGCGATCGGGCTGGGCATGCGCATGCCGATGACGTGGCGGCGCGTGCAGACGCTGAACGCGCCTGGCGGCCGCCCGGTGCTGGTGATCGCGCCTGAATTGCAGGCCTGGTACGCCGAGCGGTTCGGCGCGGCCCACGTTTCCATTACCGATGAATCCGATATGGCCGCCGCATACGTGGTGGTCGAGCGCAAGCCCTGAGCCCGGGTTTCTCCCGCCGGCTTGCCGCACATCTACAAGGACACCTCCATGGCCAAAAAGAAATCCAAGGCGGTCCTGCCCCCCGGCCCCGTGATGGTCGATGTGGCGGGATACACGCTGACAAAGGCGGAAAAGAAACGCCTGCGCCACCCCCTGGTGGGCGGCGTCATCCTCTTTGCCCGCAACTTCGAGAACCGCGCGCAGCTTACGGCGCTGACGCGCCAGATCCACAAGGCGCGCAAGGAGCCGCTGCTGATCCTGGTTGACCACGAAGGCGGCCGGGTGCAACGGTTCCGCGAAGACGGCTTCACGCCATTGCCGCCCATGCGGGCGCTGGGCCAGTTGTGGGATCGGGATCCGCTGCAGGCGATGCGCCTGGCCACCGAGGCCGGGTATGTCCTGGCCGCCGAGCTGCGCGCGTGCGGCGTGGACATGAGCTTCACGCCGGTGCTGGACCTGGATTACGGCGTCAGCAAGGTCATCGGCAACCGCGCCTTCCACGCCGATCCCCGCGTCGTGACCATGCTGTCGCGCGCGCTGGTGCAGGGGCTGGCGCTGGCCGGCATGTCGGCCTGCGGCAAGCATTTCCCTGGCCACGGCTACGTGGAAGCCGACTCTCACCACGAAATCCCCGTCGATCCGCGCACGCTGGACGAGATCATGAAGGACGATGCCGCGCCCTACGCGTGGCTGGGCGATGCGGTCCTGCCGTCCGTCATGCCCGCGCACGTGATCTATCCCAAGGTCGACAAGCAACCGGCCGGTTTTTCCAAGCGCTGGGTGCAGGACATCCTGCGCAAGCGCCTGGGCTACGATGGCGTGGTGTTCTCGGACGACCTGACCATGGAAGGCGCCGCGGTCGCGGGCGACATCCTGGACCGTGCCAACGCCGCGCTGCGCGCCGGTTGCGACATGGTGCTGGTGTGCAACCGCCCGGACCTGGCCGACGACCTGCTGTCGCGCCTTGCGTTCGACCATGCGCCCGAGTCCGTTGCGCGCATCCGGCGCCTGATGCCGCGTTTCGACGCGCCCGATTGGGACACCTTGCAGGCCGAAAGCCGTTACCAGAATGCCCGACGACTTCAATCTCAAATCGTTCCTGTCTGACCTGCCGCATCTGCCGGGCGTGTACCGGCACCTGGATGCGGCCGGCGAGGTCATGTATGTCGGCAAGGCGCGCGACCTGAAGAAGCGCGTCTCGTCGTATTTCCAGAAGACGCTGTCCAGCCCGCGCATTGCGCAGATGGTGGCCAAGGTGGCGCGCCTGGAGGTCACGGTGACGCGCTCCGAGGCCGAAGCGCTGATCCTGGAAAACAACCTCATCAAGAGCCTGAAGCCGCGCTACAACATCCTGTTCCGCGACGATAAGTCTTATCCGTATCTGCACATCACGGGGCATGACTGGCCCCGCATTGCGTACTACCGCGGCGCCACCAATAAGCGCGGCCAGTTCTTCGGCCCGTTTCCCAATGCCTGGGCCGTGCGCGAAACCATCCAGATCCTGCAAAAGGTCTTTCGCCTGCGCACGTGCGAAGACAGCGTGTTCGCCAACCGCTCGCGCCCCTGTCTGCTGCATCAGATCGGGCGCTGCTCGGCGCCTTGCGTGGGCGCCATCGAAGCGGCCGAATACGACCGCGACGTGCATCGCGCCGTCCGCTTTCTGAACGGCGAGGCCAAGGACGTCATGGGCGAGATCGAGGCCCGCATGCAGCAGGCCTCCATGGAGTTGCGATTCGAAGAGGCCGCGGCGCTGCGCGACCAGATGGGATCGCTGGCGCGCGTGCTGCACCAGCAGACCATGGAAAACGTCAGCGGCGAAGACACCGACATCATTGCGGTGGCCATTGCCGGCGGCAAGGTCTGCGTGAACCTGGCGATGGTGCGCGGCGGCCGCCATCTGGGCGACAAGCCGTTCTTTCCCTCGCACGCCGAAGGCGAGGCCGCGCCGCAGGTGCTGGAAGCCTTCGTGGCCCAGCATTACACCGAGAACGCGATGCCGCCCATCCTGGTGTGTTCGCACACCTTGCCCGATCCCGAACTGATCGCGCTGCTGGTCGAGCAGTCGGGCGGCCGGCCGACGCGGGTGCTGTCGCGGCCGCAGGGCACGCGCCGGTCGTGGCTGGAGCAGGCGGCAAAGAACGCCGAAATGGCGCTCGCCCGCGCGCTGACCGAATCCGGCGCCCGGGCGGCCCGCACGCTGGCGCTGGCCGAAGCCCTGGACCTGGATACCGACGAAGCCGCGCTCGACGCCCTGCGCATCGAGTGCTTTGACATCAGCCACACCGCCGGGGAAGCCACCCAGGCCTCCTGTGTGGTGTTCGAGCACCACGACATGCAGCCCTCGCTGTACCGCCGTTACAACATCGCCGGCATCACGCCCGGCGACGACTACGCGGCCATGCGCCAGGTGCTGACGCGGCGCTTTGCCAAGGTGGCCGACGGCGACGCACAGATGCCCGGGCTTGTCCTCATCGACGGCGGCAAGGGCCAGGTAGAAGTCGCCCGCAAGGTATTCGCGGAACTGGGACTGGACATCCAGACGCTGGTGGGCGTGGCCAAAGGGGAAGGGCGCAAGGTCGGCCTGGAAACGCTGGTCTTTGCCGACGGCCGCCCGCCGGTCGCCCTGGGCGGCGAATCCGCCGCGCTGATGCTGATCGCCCAGGTGCGCGACGAGGCCCACCGCTTTGCCATCACCGGCATGCGCGCCCGCCGCGCCAAGACACGCAACGTCTCGCGCCTGGAAGAAATCGAAGGCGTGGGCGCCCGCCGCCGCCAGCGCCTCCTGGCCCGCTTCGGCGGCTTCTCCGGCGTTGCCCGCGCCAGCATCGAGGACCTGGCCTCGGTGGACGGCATCTCGCAAGACTTGGCAATCCGCATCTACGAGGCGCTGCGCTGACGCCCCGGGCTTGCCCAATTGTCACGAATTCGTGTCACCCTCGCCGCCGACCACCGCTATGCCAAACCCCAAATTTCAACCACTCCACTCGACGAGCAATCCGGGCCGCGCGGATCCGGCTCCGCCGGTCCGCAGAGGCGCCCCCTTGAGGGGGAAGCGCCAAAGGCGCTTCGGGGGTGGGCTCTAGCTGTTAGGATACGGACACTATGCCAATTAACGTTCCCATTATTCTGACGTGGCTGCGTATCGCCATGATTCCGCTGGTGGTCGGGCTGTTCTATCTGCCCGAAAGCTGGATGTCTGTTCCC
>JAEYVD010000565.1 GCA_023432075.1 Pseudomonadota bacterium
GGTGCGACAGCGGCGGCAGCAGCATGAACACCAGGTTGCCGGTGATGCGGCTCTGGATGAGCGACGAGGACGGATTGGCGAACGCGTTCTGCAGCATGCTCATCATCATGAGCCCGGGGATCAGGAAGGACGTATAGGGCACGGTGCCGTACACCGTGACGCGCCCTTCCAGCACGTGCGCGAAGACCAGCAGGTACAGCAGCGCGGTGATGACCGGCGCGGCGATGGTCTGAAAACTGACCTTCCAGAAGCGCAGCAACTCCTTGCGCAGCAGGGTCGGAAAGCCGGAGCCCGCGTCCAGGCGCGGCTGCACCAGCGGCTGGCCGGCGGGCGTGGCGGGCTGGGTCATGATGAGATCTCTTCGGGTTGCAGGGCGCGCGCGCCGGGCTCGTCGTCCTGGTGCATGATGCGCACGAAGGCGTCTTCCAGGTCCACGCCGCCCACCCGGGCAAGCAGCGCCTGGGTGGTGTCCAGCGCCACGACACGCCCGCCCTTGAGCATGGCGATGCGATTACAGAGCGCCTCGGCCTCTTCCAGATAGTGCGTGGTAAGCATGATGGTGTGGCCGGCCTTGTTCAGCCGCGAAATGAACTCCCACAGCGTGCGGCGCAGGTCCACGTCCACGCCAGCGGTCGGCTCGTCCAGCACGATGACCGGCGGGCGGTGCACCAGCGCCTGCGCCACCAGCACCCGGCGTTTCATGCCGCCAGACAGCGCCCGCATGTTGGAATTGGCCTTGTCGGCCAGACCCAGGTTGAACAGGATCTCGTCGATCCAGTCGTCGTTCTTGCGCAGGCCGAAGTACCCGGACTGAATGCGCAACGTTTCGCGCACGGTAAAGAACGGGTCATAGACCAACTCTTGCGGCACGACGCCCAGGGCCCGCCGCGCCGACTTGTAGTCGGCCACGACGTCGTAACCACAGACGGTGGCGCGGCCCGAGGTGGCGTGCGCGAGGCCCGCCAGGATGGAGATGAGCGTGGTCTTGCCCGCGCCGTTGGGACCGAGCAGCCCGAAGAATTCGCCGTGCTCGATGTTCAGGCTGACATTGTCCAGCGCCTGGAAGCCGGGCCGGGGCGCGCGCCCGAGCAGCTTCTGCCAGCCGCGCTGGCGCGGCGAGTAGATCTTGGAGACGTTTTCTAGGCTGACGGCGGACATGACGGGGGGAGATGGCCCGGAAAGAGCGAATTGACCATTATATAAGCGCGGTGCGGCAGGAGCCCTGATGGCCCCGGTGGCAAAGGGGACGCCCCGCTTGTTGCGTCCCCAAAAACAATCGGCCCGGCGGACCCCCGAGGGGACGCGCCGGGCCGGGCTGAGCCTGAACGGGTCTTTACTTGTTGCGCTGGTTCAGCGCCTGGATCAGGCCGTCGATGCCGTTCTGGTTGATCTGCTGGGCGAACTGGTTGCGGTAGTTCTCGATCAGCCAGATGCCTTCGACATTCATGTCGTAGATCTTCCAGCCCTGCTGGGTCTTTTCCAGGCGGTAGTCCACGCCCACCGGCTGGCTGTTGGACTGGCTGATCAGCGTGCGCACGACCACGTCGTCGGCCTTGGGATCGCCGCGGAACGGCAGGCCGGTGATGGTGGTGCTGGACGTGACGCGGGTCAGCGCGCCGCTGTACGTGCGGATCAGCGTGCCGCGAAAGGCCTCGGCCAGCGCCGTTTTCTGCTGGTCGGAGGCCTGGCGCCAGTAGCGGCCGGCGGCCAGACGCGTCGTCTTCTGGAAGTTGACGTACGGCAGGATGTGCTGGTCGACGACCTGGTTGATGCGGGCGGTGTTGCCGGACCGGACCGCGCCGTCAGCCTTCAGGACATCCAGGGCCTCGTTGGCGGCGGCCAGCACGAACTGCTCGGGCGGGCCGTTGGGATCCGGCTTGGCTTGCGCGGCCGACGCGGCCGTGGCGGCGGACAGGCCGAGCAGGCCGGCGAACATCAGCCGCTGCAACAGGGAGGGAACGGAAAATCGCATCAAATCTCCTTCAGTACCGATAGCGCAATCCGACAGCTTACTTGTTCGCGGGTTGCGGCGCAGGCACGGGGGCCGGCGCGGGTGCGGCGGGGGCGTCGTCGCCGTCGTCTTCGTAGTTGGGCAGCGAGCCCTCGTCATCCACGCGATGGCCCAGGACCATGGCGGCGCGGCGTTGCAGGAAGGCGTCGCGCACGAAGCTGTACGGGTCCAGCGCCACGCGGTCGATGGTGTCGGTGGTGTCGAGCAGGTTGGCGCGCGTATCGACGATGCGCAGGCCCCACAGCGAATTGCGCAGGCGGACGTTGTCGATCGAGTCCACGCCCATGTAGCCGTAGGTCGTGCCGTAGAAGTCGCCGACCAGGCCGACGCCGTCGCGCACGCTGGAGGCGCCGAAGAACGGCAACACCAGGTACGGACCCTGGCTGAAGCCCCAGACGCCCAGCGTCGTGCCGAAGTCGTTGGGGATCTTTCGCGCGCCATTGGCCGAAGCGACGTCAAAGCAGCCGCCCACGCCCATGGTCGTGTTGAACAGGAAGCGGCCCAGCGTGTTCACGAAGTCGTGGCCGCGGCCCTGCAGGAAGCTGTTGGTGCCGGACCAGAGGTCGCCGACGTTGCTGAAGATGTTGTGGATGCAACTGCGCACGGGCTGCGGCGTCACGAACGTGTAGGCCTGCGCAACCGGCTTGAACACCGCGCGGTCGACCGTGTCGTTGAACTGGTAGACACCGCGGTTGAAGCCTTCCCAGGGGTCGCGCGGATCCGGATTCTTGGGGGCGGCACAGCCGGCCATCAGCGCGCCCGCCGCTGCGACGGTGGCAATTCGGGAAATAGCTTTCTTATTCATGATCCGGGTATCCCTATCAACATTCTTTTGTTATCGCGACCGCGAAACGCAGCGTAGTAACGGCTTGTTTGTGCCGGGCCTTTAATCCTGTGCCTTGGGAGCGCCTTCCGGCGCGGCGGTCGTGCCCTGCTTTTCCGCCGACCCGTACAGGAATTGGCTGATCAGCTGCTCCAGGACCACGGCGCTTTGTGTATAGCGGATTTTTCCGCCGTCGGTAAAGTTATCTTCCTCGCTTCCGGCGGTCAGGCCCAGGTATTGCTCGCCCAAGAGGCCCGAGGTCAGGATGGCGGCCGACGAGTCCTTGGGGAACTGGTACGCGGTTTCCAAGTCGACCGAAACGATGGCCTGGAATGTCTTGTCGTCGAAGGAAATGCCCGTGACCCGGCCCACCACCACGCCAGCGCTTTTGACCGGCGCGCGTACCTTGAGGCCGCCTACGTTATCGAAATTGGCGGTCACGGTATAGGTCGGGGCAAAGGAAAAGGTGCTCAAGTTGCCGGCGCGCAACGCCAGGAATCCAAGCGCGATCGCGCCGAGCAATACAAACAGGCCTACCCAGAAGTCGGTTTTTTCGCGTGACATGATCGATCCGTATCAATTTCCAAACATCAAGGCGGTGAGCAGGAAGTCCAGCCCCAGCACCGCCAGCGAGCCCACGACCACGGTGCGCGTGGTGGCGCGGGCAACGCCTTCGGGGGTGGGCTTGGCCTGCCAGCCTTCGTAGAGCGCCACCAGCGTCACCGTGACGCCGAAGACGACGCTCTTGATGACGCCGTTGGCGACGTCTTTCCATACATCGACGCCGTTCTGCATCTGCGACCAGAAGGCGCCAGCGTCCACGCCGATGAGCAGCACGCCCACGACCCAGCCGCCCAGGATGCCCACCATGGAGAACACCGCGGCCAGGATGGGCATGGCGATGATGCCGCCCCACAGGCGCGGCACGAGCACCCGGCGTATCGGGTCCACGGCCATGACTTCCATGGCCGACAGTTGTTCGCCCGCTTTCATCAGGCCGATCTCGGCGGTGAGCGAGGTGCCGGCGCGGCCCGCAAAGAGCAGCGCGGTGACCACCGGCCCCAGCTCGCGCACCAGCGACAGGGCCACCAGCAGGCCCAGGGCCTCTTCGGAGCCGTAGCGGTTCAGCGTGTAATAGCCCTGCAGGCCCAGCACGAAGCCCACGAACATGCCGGAGACGGCAATGATCAGGAGCGAATAATTGCCGATGAAGTGGACCTGTTGCGACACCAGGCGCGGGCGGGACAGCGCGATGCCGCTGCGCGCCAGCATGGCGCCGAAGAACCGGGTGAAATAGCCGATGCCGGCGACGTGGGAGCGCACCCAGTGGCCCAGCACGGCGATGGCGTTGTTGGATCCGCTCATGCTTTGCGCCCTTTCTGTTGCGACAGCCACTTCTGGAAGGCGGGGGTTTCGGGATATTGGAATGCGACCGGGCCGTCCGGCTGGCCCTTCAGGAATTGCTGGACGTACGGATCGGGCGAGGCCGCGAGCATCTGCGGCGTGCCGGCGGCGGCGAGCTGGCCGCGGCCCACCAGGTAGACCTGGTCCGCAATGGCAAAGGATTCCTGCACGTCGTGGGTGATCAGCACCGAGGCGCAGCCCAGGCGGTCGGCAAGACTGCGGATCAGGCGGGCGGTGATGCCCAGCGAGATCGGATCCAGCCCCGCGAAGGGTTCGTCGTACAGGATGAGTTCGGGCTCCAGGACCACGGCGCGGGCCAGCGCCACGCGCCGGGCCATGCCGCCGGAGATTTCCGAGACCTTCAGGTGGGCGGCGGCGCGCAGGCCGACGGCATCCAGCTTGTCGAGCACGCGGTCGGTGAGTTCGGCCTCGGGCAGGCGCGTGTGTTCGCGCAGGGGAAAGGCCACGTTCTCGAACACGTTCAGGTCGGTGAACAGCGCGCCCTGCTGGAACAGCACGCCCATGCGCTTGCGCAGGGCTTGCACTTCCGAGCGGGAGGCGGCGCCGATATCCTGGCCGAATGCCAGGACGCGGCCCTGCTGGGCGGTGATCTGGCCGGTGGCCGCGCGCAGCAGCGTGGTCTTGCCGGAACCCGACCCACCCATGACTGCCACCACCTGGCCCGCCCGGACGTCCATGGAAATATCGCGCAAGACGGTGAAATCACCGTAGCCAAGCGCCACACCTTCCAGGCGCAGGGCGAATTCCGGGGTGCTGCTGGTTTGAGCGGGCATGGGCAACGAAAGGGAGTTTCGGCGGCGGAGCTTGCC
>JAEYVD010000730.1 GCA_023432075.1 Pseudomonadota bacterium
CGCCAGACGGTCCTGTCTCGCAAGCCCGCCCGGCGCGCGCGCGGCCTGGGCGCGTTGTTGAACCGCTGGCCGCTGAAAGCCATCGTCGCCAACCGCGCCCGCAAGCAGATCGCCGCCAAGGATCCGCTCGGCCATTACCCCGCTGCGCCCGCCATCGTGGAGATCTGGGAAAAGCATGGCGGCAATGCGCTCAAGGCGCCCGACCTCATCGACCGCATCATTTCGTCCGGCACGGCGCGCAATCTGCTGCGCGTCTTCCGCCTGCAAGAGCGCCTGAAGGCCAACGGCAAGCAGCCCGGCGTTGCGCCCGCGCGCCACGTGCATGTAGTGGGCGCCGGCGTAATGGGCGGCGACATCGCCGCCTGGTGCGCTTACAAGGGCATGACCGTGACCCTGCAGGACCAGGAGATGTCCCGCATCGCGCCGGCCCTCAAGCGCGCCGCAGCGCTTTATACGCGGCGTTTGAAAGACCCGCGCCTGGCGCGCGCCGCCTTCGACCGGCTGGTGCCGGACCCGGACGGCAACGGCGTGCCGTTGGCTGACGTCATCATCGAGGCCATCAGCGAGCAGCCTGATGCGAAACGCGCGCTGTACCGGTCGCTGGAACCGCGCATGAAGCCGGATGCGCTGCTGGCCACCAACACGTCCAGCCTGTCGCTCGAAACGCTGCGCGAAGGCCTGGCGCGGCCGGAGCGCCTGGTGGGCATCCACTTCTTCAACCCCGTGGCCAAGATGCCGCTCGTGGAAGTCGTGCACGCGCAAGGCGGCGATCCCGCGGCGCAGACCCGTGCCTGCGCCTTCGTGGGCCAGATCGACAAACTGGCGTTGCCGGTCAAGAGCGCGCCCGGCTTTCTGGTCAACGCGGTGCTTGCGCCCTACCTCCTGCAAGCCATGCGCAGCGTGGACGAAGGCGTCGCGCCGGAGACCGTGGACGCCGCCATGGTGGCGTTCGGCATGCCGATGGGACCGCTGGAGCTGGCCGACACCGTGGGCCTGGACATCGCATGCGATGCTGGCGCGCAACTGGCCGGCGGCGCCGAACCGCCGCGCTGCCTGGCCGAGCGCCTGGCGCGCAACGAGCTGGGCAAAAAGAGCGGCAAGGGCTTTTACACCTGGCGCGATGGCAAGCCGGTCAAGCAGCGCAACGCGGATCCCGCCACCGCGCCCGCCGGCCTGGCCCAGCGCCTGATCCAGCCGCTCATCGACGCCACGCGGGAACGTGTCGTGGACGGCATCGTGGCCGACGCCGATCTGGCCGACGCCGGCGTGATTTTTGGGACGGGCTTCGCGCCTTTCACGGGAGGCCCCTTGCATTACGAAGCAGGCAGCACCAAGCAGGACCGCAGCACAGCGGCTCGCGCCGATTAGACCGGCGAAACCAGGCCGGCAGTGGAAGAGAGAGACACACATCCAACTCGAGGAGGCAGTACCATGCGCAGACGTCCATTGTCCCTGAGCACCCTGTCGGCCATCCTGGTCGGCCTGGGCGCATCCGCAACGTCCTACGGCGCCGGTTTTCAGCTCTTGGAGCAGAACGCCAGCGGCCTGGGCAACGCGTATGCGGGCTCGGCGGCAAACCCGGAGAATGCCAGCATCATGTATTTCAACCCGGCAGGCTTGACCTATCTGCCGGGCCTTAATTTCTCCGGCGGGGTAAACCTGATCAAACCGTCGTTCAAGTTTTCGGACAACGGCAACAGCCGCAACCCCAGCGCGCCGGGCATTCCCGGATCGGGCTTGAACGGTTCGGTTCCCACCGGCGGCAATGGCGGGGACGCGGGCCATCTGGGCGTCGTGCCCAACCTCTACGCCTCCTGGCAACTGAACGAGCAGTGGTACATCGGCCTGGGCATCGGCGCCCCGTTCGGCCTGATGACCGAATACGACGACGGCTGGGTCGGCCAATACCACTCGAACAAGTTCGACATCAAGACCATCAACGTCAACCCGTCCATCGCCTATAAGGTCAACGAGAAGTTCTCGATGGGCTTCGGCGTGAACTGGCAACACATCGACGCCACCTACAAGAAAAAGACCGTCGTGCCCATCGCCGGGCTGCCGCTGGCCACCAATGGCGACGCCGACCTGAACCTGAAGGGCGACGCGTGGGGCTGGAACGTCGGCTTCATGCTGCAACCCACCGAAGACACGCGCATCGGCCTGTCGTACCGCTCGAAGATCAAGCACTCGGCCAAGGGCGACACGGATATCGACAACATCGGCCCCACCGGCCAGTCCGTGTCGTTCGATGCCAAGGCCAACGTCGACCTGCCCGATACGTTGATTCTTAGCGCCACGCACCAGCTCAACGAAAAATGGGAATTGCTGGGCGACGTGTCATGGACCGGCTGGAGCAGCATCCCCCAGTTGAAGATCAAGAACTCGGGTCCGGGCGCGCGCGACGATGTGCTGCCGCTCAACTTCCGCGACACCTGGCGCGTTGCCGTGGGCACCAACTACAAGTTCGCCCCCGCCTGGAAGTGGAAGTTCGGCCTGGCCTTCGATCAGTCGCCGGTGCACGATGCCGCCGACCGCCCGACGTCCCTGCCCGACAACGACCGCTACTGGTTCTCGACCGGCGTGCAATGGGCCGCCACGAAGTCCACCACGATCGACGTGGGCTACACCTATCTGTACCTGCGCAAGACGGACATCGACACCACGTCCGGCAGCGCGGCCACCAAGGGCCGTGTCGCGGGCACCTACGACAGCAGCGGCCACATCCTCGGCCTGCAACTCTCGTCCCGCTTCTAGCCGTGAACGGGGGACGGCCGCGCGCCGTCCCCCGCTTTTTCAGGAGACTCCCTTGAGCAAGTTCGTCGTCAAACACGTCGCCGTGCTGGGTGCCGGCGTCATGGGCGCGCAGATCGCCGCCCACCTGGCCAATGCCGGCGTGCCGGTCACGCTGTTCGACCTGGCCGCCCGCGAAGGCGACCGCAACGGCACCGTCAAGAAGGCGCTGGCCGGCCTGAAAAAACTGGAACCTGCGCCGCTGGCCGGCGCCTCGCGCCTGGCGCTCATCACGCCCGCCAATTACGATGACGACCTCGCCCGCCTGAGCGGCTGCGATCTCGTCATCGAAGCCATCGCCGAGCGCATGGATTGGAAGACGGCACTGTACGAGCGCATCGCGCCGCACGTGGCGCCTGGCGCCATCGTCGCCTCGAATACATCCGGCCTGTCCATCGACGCGCTGGCCAACGCGCTGCCCGCCGGGCTGCGCGACCGCTTCTGCGGCATCCATTTCTTCAATCCGCCGCGCTATATGCGCCTGGTGGAGATCATTGCCACCTCGCACACGCAACCGGACGTGCTGGACCAGCTGGAAACCTGGCTAACCTCCGCGCTGGGCAAGGGCGTGATCCGCGCGCTGGACACCCCGAACTTCGTTGCCAACCGCATCGGCGTGTTCTCGATCCTGGCCGCCATGCACCACACCGCGCGGCTGGGCCTGGCCTTCGACGAAGTCGACGCGCTGACCGGCCCCAAGATCGGCCGCCCCAAGAGCGCCACGTACCGCACCGCCGACGTGGTGGGGCTGGACACGCTGGCCCACGTGGTGGGCACGATGGAAAAGAACTTGCCCGACGATCCGTGGCACCGGTACTTCGCGCTGCCGGACTGGCTGTCGGCCCTGATCTCCAAGGGCGCGTTGGGCCAGAAGAGCGGCGCGGGCGTCTACCGCAAGCAGGG
>JAEYVD010000731.1 GCA_023432075.1 Pseudomonadota bacterium
CGGACTTGCCGACGACGATATTGGAGGCCGACAGGTTGACCAGCACCGTGGCGCCGGCCAGCGCGGCATAGGACGACGGGGGAATGGGCACCCAGACGTCTTCGCAGATTTCAACGTGGAACTGGAACAGCGGCAGCTTTTCCATCTGGAACAGCAGCTCGGACCCGAACGGCACCGTCTGGCCCAGCAGGTCGATCTGCGTGCCGATGGCGCAGTCAGCCGCGCTGAACTGGCGGGCTTCGTAGAACTCGCCGTAATTCGGCAGATATGTCTTGGGCACGACGCCAAGCACGCGCCCGCCGGCCGCCACCACCGCGCAGTTGAACAACTGGTGCGCCACCCGCAGCGGCGCCCCCACGACGATTGCGATATCCAGGTCGGCGGTCGCCTCGACCACCTGAGCCAGCGCCGCCTCGCAGGCGTCCAAGAGGGCCTTCTGGTGAAAGAGGTCGTCGCAGGTGTAGGCAGATAAGCCCAGTTCCGGGAAAGCCGCCAGCACCGCGCCGCCTTGGGCAGCCTGCTGCGCCAGCGCGATGGTCTGCGCGGCATTGAACGCGGGATCGGCGACCCGGCACTCGGGCACGCCGACCGCGACCCGGGCGAAGCCGTGGGAATACAGGTTGAAGAACGGATTCGACATCGGGGATTTCGCCTGGGAGGTTCGCCTGGAGATTGCGACGTGGAGGGGTGCGCCGGGGGGGCTGGAGGCCCGGGAATCAACGGCCGGATTATCTCACGGGCCCTATTCCGCCTGGCGCGGCATCTTGCCGTCGGTCAGGCCGCGCTCGAACGGCAGCGCCGGACTGCCGTCCAGGGATCCTTGCCGGTCGCGCTCGGATGCCAGCGCCGCCTGGATGGCGCTGTCGCGCAGGTATCCGCCCATGGCGCCGATGTCCGCGCCGGACGGCTGTTGGTACATGCGCAGGCCAAGCTCGGGCAGGATCGCCAGCAGATGGTCGAACACGTCGCCCTGGATGCGTTCGTATTCCACCCACGCGGTCACGGCGGTAAAGCAATAGACCTCGACCGGAATGCCCTCGGAGGTGGGCTCCATCATGCGCACCATCATCGCCATGTCCTGGCGGATTTCCGGATTTTGCTTCAGGTAGGCCAGCGCATAGGCGCGCAGCGTGCCGATGTTGGTCAGCCGGCGCCGGTTGGCCGGCACGCTGGCCAGTTCGCCCAGCGTCTGGTTGGCCTGAACGATGTCCTGCGTCTTGCTTTGCAGATAGTCGTGCAGCAGCCGGAACTTCATCAGCCGCTGCGCCTCGTCGTCGGTCAGAAAGCGCACGCTGGCCGCGTCGATGCGGACGGTGCGCTTGATGCGCCGGCCGCCCGATTCGAACATATGCCGGTAGTTGCGGTAGCTTTCCGAGAACAGCTTGTAGGTCGGCACCGTGGTGACGGTGTTGTCCCAGTTCTGCACCTTCACGGTGTGCAGCGCAATGTCCTTGACGAAGCCGTCCGCGTTGCATTGCGGCATCTCGATCCAGTCGCCGATGCGCAGCATGTCGTTGCTGGTGAGCTGCGTACTGGCCACCAGCGACAACAGCGTGTCCTTGAACACCAGCAGCAGCACCGCCGACAGCGCACCCAGGCCGGAAATCATCCAGAGCGGCGAGCGGTCGATCAGGATGGAAAGCACCAGGACGGTGCATACCGCCATCAGGATCAGCTTGCCGATCTGGATGTAGCCCTTGATGGAGCGGGTCTGCGCGCGGGTCGTTGCCGAATAGGTGTCCTGCCAGGCGCTCAGCACGCCCGAAAACGCGATGAACACGCAGATCCAGGCGCCCGCGTGCGCCAGCCGGCCCACGATGGTGACCACCCGCTCGGCGTGGGGCACCAGGTCGATGCCCATGGAAACCACCGCAAACGGCACCGCGTACCAGAGGTTCTGGTACGCGCGGCGGCGCTGCAGCGCCTTGTCCCAATCGCCGTGGCCGCTGACCACGAGCAGCCGGTGCGCCAGCAGCAGGACCACCCGCGCGACCACCCACTGCACGAACAGCGCGGTCAGGACGAGCGCGCCGATGCCGATCAGCGTCTGCGCCCAGATCTCCCGGGGCATATGGGTATCAATTTGGGTGACTAGCTCTTCCCATTCCAGGGGCATGGATCCGTACTCGCTTTACAGGGTCTTGAAACCAGGGTCTTGAAACCGGGGTCTTGCACTGCCCGGGATTATCCGACAACTCGCGCCCTTCGCGGGTTCCGGCCCCGGATACGGCCCTCCGTCGCCCGGCGTGGCGCAAGGCCCTATAATCCTGCCCATCATGGCAAACACTCCCTCCTCCGATCAAAACCAGTTCGCCAACAAGGCGCAGGCCTGGTCCGCCCGGTTCTCCGAGCCGGTTTCCGAACTCGTCAAACGCTATACCGCGTCCGTGGATTTCGACAAGCGCCTGGCGCGCCACGACATCCAGGGTTCGCTCGCGCACGCGGACATGCTGGCCGCCCAGGGCATCATCGGCGCCCAGGATCTGGCCGACATCCAGCGCGGCATGACCCAGATCCTGTCCGAGATCGACGCTGGCTCGTTCCAGTGGCTGCTCGACCTGGAAGACGTCCACCTGAACATCGAAAAGCGCCTCGTGGAACTGGTGGGCGATGCGGGCAAGCGCCTGCATACCGGTCGTTCGCGCAACGACCAGGTCGCCACCGACATCCGCCTGTGGCTGCGTGACGAAATCGACACCCTGCAGGATCTGTTGCGCCAGCTGCGCCACGCCCTGGCCACGGTCGCCCTGGAAAACGCCGGCACCATCATGCCCGGCTTCACGCACCTGCAAGTCGCCCAGCCCGTCACCTTCGGCCACCACCTGCTCGCCTACGCCGAAATGTTCGGCCGCGACGCCGAGCGTCTGGCCGACTGCCGCCGCCGCGTCAACCGCCTGCCGCTGGGCGCCGCCGCCCTGGCCGGCACGTCGTTCCCCATCGACCGCGAACGCGTCGCCAAGACGCTGGGCTTCGAGGGCGTGTGCCGTAACTCGCTGGATGCCGTCTCCGACCGCGACTTCGCCATCGAATTCTGCGCCGCCGGCGCGCTCATCATGACGCACGTCTCGCGCCTGTCCGAAGAGCTGGTGCTCTGGATGAGCCCGCGCGTGGGCTTTATCGACCTGGCCGACCGCTTCTGCACCGGCAGCTCGATCATGCCGCAAAAGAAGAACCCCGACGTGCCCGAGCTGGCCCGTGGCAAGACCGGCCGCGTCAACGGCAACCTGGTCGCCCTGCTGACCCTCATGAAAGGTCAGCCCCTGGCCTACAACAAGGACAACCAGGAAGACAAGGAAGGCCTGTTCGACACGGCGGACACGCTGCGCGACACGCTCACGATCTTCGCGGACATGGCCGGCGGCATCAAGGTCAAGGCCGACAACATGCGCGCCGCGGCCCTGCAGGGCTTTGCCACCGCCACCGATCTGGCCGACTACCTGGTCAAGCGCGGCGTGCCCTTCCGCGACGCCCACGAAGTCGTGGCCCACGCCGTGCGCGACTGCGAACAGCGCGGCTGCGACCTCGCCGACCTGTCCACCGCCGAACTCACGGCCTACCACCCCAGCATCACCGAGGACGTGCACCAGGTCCTGACGCTGGAAGGCTCGGTCGCCGC
>JAEYVD010000738.1 GCA_023432075.1 Pseudomonadota bacterium
GGTGCGCGGCCGCGGCCTTGCGCAGGGCGAGCGTGCCCTGCGCCGGCGGATACTTGGTTTCGCCGCGGTTCATGGCGGCCGTCGCGGCCTGCCGGATGTGCTCGGGCGTCGAGAAATCGGGTTCGCCGATGGTCAGGTCGATGATGCGGCGGCCCTGTTCGCGCAGTTCCGCGATGATGGCGCGCGCGGCGACGCTGGGCGAAAGCTTGATGCGCTTGATGCGGTCGGCGACGATGCTCATTTGGCCGCTCCCATCTTTTCGGCCAGGGTCTTTTCCAGCCACGGCTTGGTGTACGTGCCGGCGCGCAGCTTTTCCTTGGCCACGGCTTCGTCGTCTTCCTTCTTGAGCGCCAGCGCCAGCACGGCGCTGGCGTGTTCGGCCGGAATCACCACCACGCCATCGGCGTCGCCCACGACCACGTCGCCGGGGTTGACCACCTGGCCGCCCACCGACACGGGCACGTTGATCTCGCCCGGACCGTCCTTGTAAGGCCCCTTGTGCGACACGTCGCGGGCAAAGCAGCCGAACTCGCCCTGCGCGAACACGTCCGAGTCGCGCACCGCGCCGTCGATCACGAATCCTTCGATCCCGCGCGACTGCGCGTCCATCATCATCAGTTCGCCCACCAGCGCGTTGCTGGTGTCGCCCGCGCCGTCCACGACGATCACGTCGCCCGCCCCGCCCAGCGAAATCGCCTTGTGGATCATCAGGTTGTCGCCCGGACGGGTCTTGACGGTCAGCGCCACGCCTACCGTGCGGCGCGCGCCGTTATGCAGCGGACGCAGGCCCGACACGCCGTACAGACGGTTCATGCAGTCGCTGATCTGGGCCGAGCCGATGGTGGCAAAGCCGGCCAGCACGTCGGCGGCGACGGCCGGCGCGGTACGGGAAAGAATGCGATATCCGATGGGATTCATAAGGAAAGTCAGTGTGAATGCAAGGAGCGTTGAAGCGAACCTGCATTACAAAGCCGCGCAAGCCTTTCCTCAAAACGATATAAATTCCCAGTGATCCACGAATTTTTTTCGTGGATCACTGGGTTTAAGGGTTATCCCTTATTCCTGCATCCCAGTCAGTCATCCCCGCCGCCGGACGCGCTGCGCGCCTCGGACAGCGCCACCGTCAGGTGCATGACCTTCTTTTTGAGCTGGTCGCGCTCGTCCGTCAGCTTGGCCAGCAATTGGCGCAGGCGTGCGATCTCGGCCGGCATGTCGGCGATGTTCTCGATAGGTTCCTCGGGCGGCGCCTCGCGGGGCGGCGGCGCCTTGGCCTGCCGCACTTCCCGGGCGGCCTGCTGCAATTCCTTGCGGCCGCCGGCCACGGCGGCAGCCTGCCGTTCCGCGGGCAGCGACGCCACGGCCGCCGCGGCGTTGATGGAGATCGCGCCTTCCTTGACCGCGCGCACCAATTCCGGCGCCGCGGACTTCTGAATCTTTTCGATCTGGCCCAGGGTGTTGCTGCTGATGCGGGCGGCGCGCGCCAGCGCCTGCCGGCTGGGCACGGCCGGCTTCCAGTCGGGATTGGCATGGCCACGCATCGGCGCGGCAGAGGTTCCGGGCGCGTCCTCGTCCCAAGGTGGGGAGTCGTCGGCCGGCGATCCGTCGGGCGGCGATCCGTCGGGCGGCAAACCCTCGGAGGCCGCGCCTTCAGTCGCCCCCGCGCCAGACGCCGCCCCGTCCTCAGGCCCGGTGCGCGCCAGCAGGATCTCCTTCTTGCGCAGCGCCAGCACCCCGCGCTGGAAGTCCGACACGCTGCGCCGGCCCAGGTGGTTCTCGATCATCCACAGATGCACGTCTTCGATGGACTTGAAGTGCGGATGCTGGATGGTCTTGAAGGGAATGTCGTGCTTGACGCAGATGGCGTAGCGGTTGTGGCCGTCGACCAGCAGATCGCCCCACAGCACGAGGGCGTCGCGGCACCCTTCGGCCAGCAGGCTGCGCTCCAGCGCGGCGTGTTCGTCCTCGGTCAGCGGGTCTATATAGGCGCGCAGGCCTTCGTCTACTCTGATTTCCATGGTGTCCAAATAAAGTCGGGCCGCGCGCTACGCCAGCCCCTGTCCGCGCAGCACGTCCTGGATCGCCGCCAGCCGCGAGACCGGATCGGTCAGCGCGAGCAGGGTCGCCTTGTCGTCCGGCGGCAAAGGCAAGAGTTCGCACCAGCGGTTCGCCACCCAGCCGCAGTCGTCCAGCCGGAACGGCGGCGCAAGCGGCATTCTTTCGGGGGACACGCCGTCCCGCTGCCACTGCGCCACCAGCCGGCCCAGGGCGTCGGCACTGGCCTGCATGGACGCCGGCACAGGCGTGGGCGGATCCTCGGGGATGGGCTCGGCCTCGCCCATCCAAAGGCCGTATTTTGCCACCTCGCTGGACAACAGCCGAAAGCGCCCGGCGCCGCGGCACCGGATTTCCAGCAGCGCCGGCATGGGCGCCTCCCAGCGTTCGACCCGGGCCATCGTGCCGACCGGCGACAGCGTCTCCTCGCCTTCCGGGGATCGGACCTCGCTGCCCGCCAGCAGGCCCACGATGCCGAATTCGGTGTTCTCGGCGATGCTGCGGCGGATCATGTCCAGGTAACGCACCTCGAAGATGCGCAGTTGCACCACGCCGTCGGGAAACAGCGCGTTGGACAAGGGAAACAAGGGAATCAGCGACATGGCCGTCTCCTGTTCAGGTCACGTGGAACGCTTCGTCCACCGGCACCTGCAGCGCCGTCGCCAGCGCGTTGGTCTGCGACGCCATCGCGATCACCGCCAGCAGCTCCGCGTGCTGACCGTCGGTCATGCCTTTGGCGCGGGCCGAGGCCGTGTGGGAATGAACGCAATACGAACACCCATTGGCGGTGGACACCGCGATGTAGATCAGCTCGCGCACCAGCGGCGACAGCTCGCCCTCGGCCATCATTACCGTCTTGAGCTGCTCCCAGACGCTGCGCATCCGCGGCGGATCGTTGGCCAGCGCGCGCCAGAAATTGTTGACGAAGTCCGATTTACGCGTGGCGCGGATGTCTTCCAACACCGCCCAGGCCTCGGGACTTCTACGGATCTCGTCATCGCTCAGCAGCCTTACCGTGCTCATTGCACCGCTCCATCGTGAAAAAATCGTGACGCCGCCGCCCT
>JAEYVD010000745.1 GCA_023432075.1 Pseudomonadota bacterium
CCCAGGTTGGTGTGCAGCACGGTGCCGGTCAGGTTGTAGACCGCGCGCAAGCGCGGCTGCGCGGCCTGGTCCAGCGCTGCCGACGTGCGAGCCGCCACGGCGGCCGCGTCGAGCTCGTGGCGCGGCACGCCGCCGTCCAGCGCGCGTTTGCGCAACGCCTCCAGGTCGCGGCGCAAGGCGGCCACCACCTGCGTGCGGCCGTGGGTGGCCAGCGCCGGCCGCAGCGCCTCGGCGTTCAACAGGCGGTCCAGCGAAGGAATGTCGGATGCCGCGGCCAAGCCGGCCCCGGACAGTTGATCTGCCATGCGAGACTCCGTCATCGAGAGGCGCTAGTCCTGCGCGCCATGCCACAGCAGCGGATTGCCGCTGGACCGCGAATACCCCGCCTCGCCCACCAGCACGTCCAGCATCAGGCTGGCAAGGTCGTCGGCCACCGGCTCCACGTACAGGTCCTTGTCCTGATAGAAGATCTTGCGATACGTGTGGCAGTTGTCGCAGGTTTCGGCCTTGATGGCGGGCGTGCGGCCCTCGATGGCCTGGTAGGCGACCTTCTCGACGTCCTCGCAATGCGAGCACTTCACGCGCACCATGTGCCATTGCGTGGCGCACAGGCTGCAGCACAGGTAGCGGTAGCCCTCGTACTGGCCGCCCACGCGGACGATGCTGGCAACGGGCAGGCTGGCGCAGACCGGACACACACCAAACGGACTGGCGACAGGCAACTGCCTGGGATCGAAGCGGTTGGCAAGGTCCGTCCAGTAGACCTGCAGCGCGGCCATGACGAAGGGCGCGGCGGCACTGTCCACGCCCTCGTCCTGCTCGGACAGCACGGCCTGGGCCAGGTCTTCGAGCGATTCGGGATCGTCGTCCAGCGCGCGGCGCAGCGCGGCACAGACGTCGATGGCCTCGGCAGGCACGCCGGGCGCACGCGACACGTCGTCCAGCAATTGGCCCAGGATGCGGCGCCACAGCGGATCGCGCGGCCAGCCCACGGCCTGCAGCGGCGGCATGCCGTGCGTCTGCGCGAGTGAGATACGGTCTTCGGTGGCGGGCGGCGCGGCGCAGTCCTGCAGCGCGCGGTGCTGGGCGTCGACCAGATGCGCCATCAGCAGCAGGTAGTCGCCGACCGGATTGCCCTCGGCCAGCTGGCGCAGGCGCGCGGCCCGCGCGGCAAAGACGGTTTGCCGCTCCGGCAGGGTGATGCGGGGAATGGCGTTATGGTCTAGCGCTTCGATCTCGCCGCGCGGAAGGATTCGCTGCAATTCTCGTCTCCAGAAAAACAAACACGGCTGCCAGCCTGCGAAGAGGATAACAGCCGTGCGATCACGACATGCCGGGCCAAAAAACTATTTCTTCACTTGCTCCCGGAACCAGGCGCGATGGTGTTTCCACGCCCAGCCGGCGGTGACATAGCCGCGCAGCATCGCCGTGAGCGACCCCTTTACCCAGATCGCCGCGTAAATATGCACAATGATCGCGCAAATCAGCACCAGCGCACAAACCGCGTGCAGCACCGACGCGGCGCGGACCACCCAGATCGGGAAGTAGAACGCGAAATATTCGCGCCAGATCACGATTCCGCTGACCATCAGCCCCAGCATGCACAGGATCAGCACGAAGAACAGCAGCTTCTGGCCGGCGTTGTACTTGCCGACCTCGGGCAGCTTTTCCTCGCGGTTCTCGACCACGTCATTGAGCTGCCTGAGCCACTGGCGGTCCGCGCGGGTCAGCAGGTTGTGGCGCCACATGTGCCCGGCGAACACGGCAAAGCAGACGAACATCACGACCCCGATGAACGGATGCAGGATGCGTGTCCAGGGCCCGCCTCCGAACAGGTTGGTCAGCCAATACATCGACGGATGAAAGAGCGCCAGGCCGGACAGCGCGAGCAGGATGAACGTCAGCGCGATGATCCAGTGGTTGGTGCGCTCGCCCGGCGTATAGCGCTTGATGCGGCGATAGTGGTGTTCTTCACTCATGGCGCACCTCCTCTTCGGCTCGGCGTTCGTCTTCCTCGGTCACTTCGTTGCGCCCGACGCGCGCATAGTGGAAGAAGCCCGCCAGCGCGGTCAGCGCCATCGTGGCCAGGCCAAGCGGCTTGGCCAGCCCCTTCCACAGGGACACCATCGGACTGATCTGCGGATCTGCCGGCAACCCGTGGTACAGCCCCGGCTGATCGGCGTGATGCAGCACGTACATGACGTGCGTGCCGCCCACGCCTGGCGGGTCGTAAACGCCGGCCTGCGCGAAGCCCCGCGATTTCAGGTCCTCGACGCGTTCGGCCGCATGCTGGTGCATGTCGTCCTTGGTGCCGAAGACGATGGCGCCGGTGGGACAGGCCTTGACGCATGCGGGCTCCATGCCGACGGCCACGCGATCGGAACACAGCGTGCACTTGTACGCCTTGTGATCCTTCTTGGAGATGCGCGGAACGTTGAACGGACAGCCGGTGATGCAGTAGCCGCAGCCGATACAGTTTTCCTCGTGGAAATCCACGATGCCGTTGTTGTACTGGATGATGGCGCCCGGCGAGGGACAGGCTTTCAGGCAGCCCGGATCCTCGCAGTGCATGCAGCCGTCCTTGCGGATCAGCCATTCCAGGTCGCCTGCGGGGTTCTCGAATTCCGAGAAGCGCATGACGGTCCAGGAATGTTCGGTGAGGTCGGCCGGATTGTCATAGACACCCACGTTGACGCCGATCTCGTCGCGCAGGTCGTTCCACTCCATGCAGGCGCTCTGGCAGGCCTTGCAGCCGATGCACTTGGAGACGTCGATCAGCTTGGCGACCGAGCCCGTGACGGGTTCACGGATGCCCGGCGGCGGCGTGGTGGTGGCGGAGCGCCGCTTGATGTCCAGGGATTGCATTGACATGTCGGTTCTCCTATACCTTTTCGACCTTCACCAGGAACGACTTGAACTCCGGTGTCTGGGAGTTGCCGTCGCCCACGAATGGCGTCAGGGTGTTGGTGAGGAAGCCCGGCTTGGCGATGCCCACGAAACCCCAGTGGATCGGAATCCCGACCTGGTGCACCGTCTTGCCCTCGATGACGAGCGGACGGATGCGCTTGGTGACGAGCGCCACCGCCTTGATGTAGCCGCGGTTGGACGACACCTTCACGCGCGAGCCGTTGGGAATACCCAGCTCCTTGGCCAGCGCCTCGCCGATCTCCACGAATTGCTCGGGCTGGAGAATCGCGTTGATACGGACGTTCTTGGTCCAGTAGTGGAAGTGTTCCGTCAGCCGGTACGTGGTGGCCAAATACGGTAAGTTCTCCACCTTGCCCATCGCCGCCAGGGCATCCGGAACGATGCGCGCGGCCGGGGTGCTGGTGACGCCCTTGGCCTTCGGATGCAGCGGGTTGTAGCCCAGCGGGTTTTCGAAGGGTTCGTAGTGTTCCGGGAACGGCCCTTCGGCCAGGCCCGCCCGCGCAAAGAAGCGCGCCACGCCTTCCGGGTTCATGATGAACGGTCCCATGCCGCCCGCGGGGTTCTCGTCGCCCTTGAAGTCGGGGATGTCGGCGCCCACCCAGGCGCGGCCGTTCCAGGACACGACGCTGCGCCGCGGATCGAACGGCTTGCCTTCGAGGTCGCACGAGGCGCGGTTGTACAGGATGCGGCGGTTGGCCGGCCACGACCAGGCCCAGTTCAGGGTCTGGCCGATGCCGGTGGGGTCGCTGTTGTCGCGGCGGGCCATGAGGTTGCCGCTGGGGCTCCAGGCGCCCGCGAAGATCCAGCAGCCGCTGGCGGTGGAGCCGTCGTCGCGCAGCTCGGCAAAGCCTGCAAGCTGCTCGCCGCCGCGACGCATGATCTTCGCCGGATCCTTGGGATCCGCAAGGTCGACCAGCGCGCGGCCCGTGTATTCCTTGGCCAGTTCCTCGGCCGTCGGGTTCTGCGGATTGGAATACGGCCACGACAGATTGACGATGGGATCGGGATACTTGCCGCCCTCGTCCTGGTACAGCTTGCGCAGGCGCGTGAAGATGAGCGCCATGATCTCGATGTCGCTCTTGGCCTCGCCCGGGGGTTCGGCGCCCTTCCAGTGCCATTGCAGCCAGCGGCCGGAGTTGACCAGCGCGCCGTCTTCCTCGGCAAAACAGGTGGTGGGCAGGCGGAAGACCTCGGTCTGGATCTTGGACGGATCCACGTCGTTGGCCTCGCCGGCATTGCGCCAGAACTCGGACGTTTCCGTGACCAGCGGGTCCATGATGACCAGGAACTTGAGCTTGGCAAAGCCGTCGTTCAGCTTGGCCTTGTTGGGCGCCGCGGCCAGCGGGTTGAAGCCCTGGGCGATGTAGCCGTTCATCTTGCCCTGGACCATGAGCTCGTAGACTTGCAGCATGTCGTACAGCTTGTCCAGCTTGGGCAGGTAGTCGAACGCCCAGTTGTTCTCGGCGGTGGCCGCGCCGCCCCACCAGGCCTTCATGAGGCTGACGTGGAACTTGGGATAGTTCTGCCAGTAGCTCAGTTGGTTGGGACGCAGCGGCTTGAGCGTGCGCGTGTCGATGTACTTGGCGTAATCCTGCTCGGGCTCGTTGGGCAGCGTCATGTAGCCCGGCAGCAGGTTCGACATCAGGCCCAGGTCGGTCAGGCCCTGGATGTTCGAGTGCCCGCGCAGCGCGTTCATGCCGCCGCCGGCAATGCCGATGTTGCCCAGCAGCAGCTGCACCATCGCGCCGGTGCGGATGATCTGCGAGCCGATGGAGTGCTGCGTCCAGCCCAGCGCGTACAGGATCGTGGCGGCCCGGTTGGTGGTGGCCGTGGACGCGAGCATGTCGCACACCGTCAGGAACTTGTCCTTGGGCGTGCCGCAGACCCGCTCGACCATTTCGGGCGTGTAGCGTGAATAGTGCTTCTTGAGCAGCTGGTACACCGACCGGGGATGCTGCAGCGTGGGATCGGTCTTGACGTAGCCGTCGTCGCCGCGCTCGTAGTCCCAGCTTTGCTTGTCGTAGGTACGCTTTTCGGCGTTGTAGCCCGAGTACAGGCCCGCGTCGAACGCGAAGTCCTCGCGCACGATGAACGAAAAGTCGGTGTAGTTGCGCACGTACTCGTGCTGGATCTTGTCGTTATCCAACAGGTACTTGATGACGCCACCCAGGAAGATGATGTCGGTGCCGGTACGTATGGGCGCGTAGAAGTCCGCCACGGACGCCGAACGCG
This sequence comes from Pseudomonadota bacterium, assembly GCA_023432075.1. Taxonomy (GTDB): domain Bacteria; phylum Pseudomonadota; class Gammaproteobacteria; order Burkholderiales; family Burkholderiaceae_B; genus Achromobacter. The sequence continues at coordinate 5,161 of JAEYVD010000745.1, forward strand.
TAAAGCGCGGATCCACGACGATCAACTTGGCCTTGTTATGGGCCTTGGCTTCAGTGACCCATTTGAACCCGCAAGGGTGGGCCTCGGCGGCATTGCCGCCCATGATCAAAACTATGTCCGCGTTCTTGATGTCGACCCAATGGTTCGTCATCGCTCCACGGCCAAACGTCGGGGCAAGACCTGCCACCGTCGGGCCATGTCAGACACGGGCTTGATTGTCGAACGCCAGCATCCCCATGCTGCGCACAGTCTTGTGCGTGATGTAACCGACCTCGTTGCTGCTTGCCGAGGCCGCCAGCATGCCGGTGGTGAGCCAGCGGTTCACCGTCTTGCCATCCGCGGTCTTCTCGACGAAGTTCGCGTCGCGGTCGGCCTTCATGAGCTTGGTGATGCGGGTCAGGGCTTCGTCCCACGACATCCGGACCCATTTGTCCGAGCCGGGCGCCCGGTATTCCGGGTACTTCAGGCGGTTCGGACTATGGATGAAGTCGATCAGGGCCGCGCCCTTCGGACAGAGGGTGCCGCGATTGACGGGATGGTCGGGGTCGCCTTCGATGTGCATGATGCTGGCGCGGGCGTTCTTCGAGCCATCGCCCAGGCCGTACATCAGCAACCCGCAGGCGACCGAACAGTAGGGACAGGTGTTGCGCGTTTCGGTCATGCGCGCAAGCTTGAACTGGCGCACCTCGGCCATGGCCGTGCCGGGGGCAGCCCCCAGCATGGCCAGGCTGGAGCCCGCCAGCGTCGCACCGGTCACCTTGAAGAACTGGCGGCGATTCATGTTGACCATGAAGCACTCCTCTCCTGGTGAATGAAGGAAGCGAAAACGA
>JAEYVD010000775.1 GCA_023432075.1 Pseudomonadota bacterium
ACCTGCTGGTGCGGCTGGTGGCAGCGGTGTATCCCACCTTCACCTACGGCGATGAGCCGGCGCAATGGACGACGCCGGGGGCGGGGGCCGACCTGCTGCGTGAACGCGTGCACACGCGCCGCGCCGAGCTGTGGCAGGAGCTTGAACGTCAGGCCGGCGCGCCCCACATGCTGGGACGCCGATTCTCGGCGTTGGATCTGTACGTGACGGTCATGACGCACTGGCGTCCGGGGCCCTCGTGGTTCAGCGCCATGTGTCCGGCCCTGACGGCGGTGGCGCGCGAGGCCGAGCTGGAGCCGAACGTCGCCAAGGTGTCGCGGCGGCACTTACCGCCGCCCACCGAGTAACCGGGGCGGCAGCGCGGCCGTCAGCGCGCGGCGCGCCGCCGCGACTTGCTCCGCGCCTCGCGCACGGCGATGTAGACGCCGCTGCCCGCAATGAAGACGGCGCCCAGGTACGCATAGGCGTCAGGCGCCTCGCGCCAGAAGATCCATCCCAGGATCGTGGCCCAGACCAGGCCTGTGTAATCGAAGGGGGCAACGACGGATGCGGGACCGATGCGGAATCCCTGCGTGATCAGCGTCAACCCCAAGGTGCTGAACAAGGCCACCGCGCCGAAGTACGGCAGGTCCTCGGCAGCCGGGGTGCGCCAGACCCACGCCAGCCCAAGCGAGCTCCACACCAGTTGGCCCAGGACGATATAAAAGGTGATGGTCAGCATGCCTTCGGCGCGATTGATGCCGCGCGCCGTGATCATCATGACCGCGTAGAGCAGGGCGGTGGTCAGCGGCAGCAGGGTGGCCGCCTGAAAGGCCTGCGTCCCAGGCCGCACCACGATCAGCACGCCCGCAAAACCCGCCAGCACGGCCAGCCAGCGCTTGCCGTCCACGCGTTCCTTCAGGATCAGCACGGAAAGCGCCGTGACGAACAGCGGCGCGGCGAACGCGATGGCGGTGGCCTCGGCCAGCGGCAACGCCTGCAATCCCAGGTAAAAGCAACTGGCCGAGATAACGTTGATGGCGCCGCGCGTCAGGTGCAGTCCGGGATGCATCGTGCGCAGCACGCGGCGTCCGCCCAGCCACAACGCCAGCGCGGTCACGAAAGGCAGCGCGATCAGCGCCCGCATGAAGAGGATCTGCAGCGGGTTGTACGTCGCGCCCAGCCATTTGGCGCTGGCGTCGCTGAGCGTCAGGAAGAAGATGCCGCCCGCCACGCAGGCGATGCCTGCGGCGGCGGAATGTTCACGGACGGCGGGTAATGCGGTGGTTGGGGACATCAGAGACCTGCAAGAGCGGCGGTTCCTGCCGCCGGGAATGAATTACGGGAAGTACGGGTTCAGGGCTGCGCGCGGTAGGCGGCCCAGGCGACCATGGCCCAGGCGGCCAGGAAGGCCGTGCCGCCAAACGGCGTGACGGCGCCCAGCCAGCCTTTGCCGGTCAGCGTCAGCACGTACAGGCTGCCCGAAAACAGCACGATGCCGACGAACATTACGACGCCTGCCGCCGACAGCAGGGGCGAGCCAAAGCGCGCGCCGAGCAGCGCGATGACGAAAAGCCCAAGGGCGTGGACCAGGTGGTACATCACCCCGGTCTGCCAGACGGCCAGCATTTCTGGCGTCAGGATGCGCTTGAGCCCATGCGCGCCGAACGCCCCGGCGCCCACCGCCACCATGAGATTCAACGCCGCGAGTATCGTGAGCTGCCGGTCCGTCATTGCCTGTCCTTGAGAGAAATGCGAGGGGGGAAATTTGCCGCCGCCTATGATAGGCCCAAACAGGGGACGTGACGGGCGGGGCGGCGCTTGCACGGGCGGCGCGGCCGCCGTGCGTGGGGTTGCAGGGCATGCACCGTGGATGCGGCCGTCCCGGCCTTGCATGTGCATTTCCAAATGGGATATTATAAATTCAATTTGGTAATTCAGCAGCCCGTGGCGTGGCCGGTTCCGCCGGTTTGCCGCGTGTGAGCGCGGCCCCGGAGCAGACCATGACCATTGCCCTTGCCGATAAATCGCCGTCCAAGCGTGGCGCCACCGCCAAACGTCCCCCGCGCGCCGCGGCGTCGCGCGCCCGCCAGTTGTTCCGAGGTCTGGTCGACAGCCCGCTGACCGACATCGCGCGCGACGTGCATCGCGGCCTGCCTGCGCAAATGGTCGACGATGCGGCCGATTATCTGCAGGTGCCCAAATCCGAGATCATGGCCATCACGGAGGTCAAGGCGGCTTCGCTGTCGCGTTGGACGCGTGAGGGCCAGGCGCTGCCGCTGGGCGAATCCGACCGGCTGGCCCGCGTCGCCCGCGTGGTGCGCGTTGCGCGCCAGGTGCTGGGCAGCGATGAGGAAGCGGTGTTGTGGCTGAACACGCCCGTGCCCGCGCTGGGCAACGTCAAACCGTTGTCGCTCCTGACCTCCGACGCCAGCAGCCGCATCGTCGAAGACACGCTTGCCCGCGCGGCGGCGGGCGTTTACGCATGACGGACTATGTTTCGCTCTGGCGCATCGGCGCCACGGCGGGCAATTACCGGGCGGACGATTTAAGCGGCGCGGGCGCAGCCGCCGTGGGCGGCCGCTACAACAGCCCGGGTACGGCGGTGGTGTATGCGTCGGCCAGCGTGGCGCTTTCTGTGCTGGAGACGGTAGTGCATTTTGCCGCGCGCGCTTCCGAGCACGCGAATCGCTACCTGATCGAACTGGCTGTGCCCAACGCCGTCTTCCAGGCGCGCCAGTCGTTGTCGTTGGCGCAGCTTCAGGAAGATTACCCGTTCTGGGATGCGGTGCCCTTCGCGGAGGCCTCGCAGGCCGTGGGCGATAACTGGGTGGCGTCGGGCGTGTCGGCGCTGCTGGAGCTGCCCAGCGCCATCGTCCCATACCGCGGCGTGCCGGACTGCAACTTCCTCATCAACCCGGCGCATCCGGATGCCGAGCACATCGTGGTCGTTCGGCGCGAACGCTTCGTCTACGATCCGCGCCTGCGGCCCGTGTAGGCTTTCCCGCGCAGGCTTCGAACCGCGACGCGCCCGAAGCCGGGCGCGTCTGGCCGTCTACCTGCGGACGCGTCAATCGACCGTCAGCACGGCCCGTCCGACGACCTTGCCTTCGCGCAGCGAGGCCAGCACGCGGTCCGCCTCGGCCAGCGCATGGCGGTGGACCGGCATGGGTGGCACCTTGCCCGCCCGCACCAGTTCCATCAGTTCCTTCAGTTCGGCCAGGTTGCCCACGTAACTGCCGATGATGGACAGCGCCTTCATCGGAATCAGCGCGATCGGCCAAGTCGAGCCGCCGCCAAACAGGCCCACGATGATGAGCTTGCCGCCCTTGGTCAGAAAATCGAACGCGAGCGAGGTCGTGGCGGGTGCGCCGACCAGGTCGATCGCGGCCTGCACCGGCTTGCCGCCTGCGGCCTTGATGATCTGCTGCGCGGCGTCGGGCGCGGCGCCGTCGATGGCCGCCAGCGCGCCCGCGTCGAGCGCCGCTTGCCGCTTGGCCGGGTCGATGTCAACGACGATGGCGCCCGCGCCGCCCAGGGCCTTGATGAGGGTCAGGCTCATCAGGCCCAGCCCGCCCGCGCCGAAAATCACGACGGGATGTTCCCGGTAGACGTCTGCGCCGATCTTCTTCAACGCGGAATAGGTCGTCAGGCCCGAGCAGGCGTAAGGCGCGATGTGCGCGGGATCGAGGTCGCCGATGTCGATGAGGTAGCGGGGATGCGGCACCACGATGTGGTCGGCGTATCCGCCGGCGCGATGCACGCCCAGGCAGGCCGGCGCGGTGCAGTGGTTTTCCATGCCGGCCGCGCACGAGGCGCACTGGCCGCAACCGATCCACGGATAGACGAGGTAGTTGCGGTCGGTGGCAAGCCCTTGCGCGTCCGGCCCGGCCGCCACGACGGCGCCGACCGTTTCGTGCCCCATCGTCAGCGGCAGCGACACGCCGCGGTCCTTGAGCGACAGGGTGCGGCCCTGACCCAGGTCGTAGCCGCCTTCCCACAGATGGATGTCGCTGTGGCACACCCCGGCCGCGCGGACCTTCAGCAGCACCTGCGAGCCCTGCGGCGTCGGCGTGGGCTGATCCATCTCCTGCAAGCGTTCGCGGAAATTGACGACGCAATAGCACTTCATGGTTGTCTCCTTTCTATTTCTTGACCAGGGGGCATTCGCTGTCGGCGAGCGACACGAAGACCTTTTCGCCGGGCACCGTGGACAGGATGCGGTAG
>JAEYVD010000782.1 GCA_023432075.1 Pseudomonadota bacterium
CCTTACCGTCTTTGCCTTCCTTGCCTTCCTTGCGGTCTTTCTCTTCTTTCCGGTCCTTGTCCTCTTTTCCGTCCTTGCCCTCTTTTCCTTCCTTGCCCTCTTTCCCTTCCTTTCCTTCCTTCGCGTCCTTGCCTTCTTTCGCCTTGTCGACACTTTCCTTGTTCGCCTGCTTGCCCTCAACGACTTCCTTGCTCTCCTTGCGCTCCTTGCCATCCTTCGCGCGCTTTCCATCGGGATGGGTGCCATTACGCACGGCGCCGACATTTGCAGCCGCCCGGTCGCCGACCTGGCCATACCACGCCGAGCGCTGCATTTCCTGGGCAGCGCGTGCCCAGTCGCCCGCCCGGACGGCCGCGATCATCTCAATGAAGCCGCGGAACCGGCCGGGGCCGAGGTTGTAGCGCATGTCGGCCAAGGCAGCCTGCCTTTCATCCCCGAAGGTGCCCCATGTCGGGAACAGGCTTTGCAGGTCCGCCTCCACCGTGCGCAAGTCCGCATCCAGCAAGGCATCGATCTGAGCGTCGTTCAGGGGCTGGCCGGCCATGATCGCGTCATAGTTAGCGCCAACGGCCTCCAGACTTTGCCGCGCCTCTTCCCGTCGCAAATTGAAGCCTACGCCTACTGTGGGTACACCCAAAGAATCGAGATACGCATAAGGTATGCGTCCCTCGCGACGCTCAATGTTGGCCCGTGCGCGTTCGTAGTTCATAGCCGATCCCCCATCACCAGTAGAAAATTAGCTCTCCATCCGTGCAGTACAGATGGCCTTGCAATGTCACGCGCCCACGGCCCGGCCCCGCCCGGTCAGTGGCGCCGATGCGGTGCAGCTGGTAGCCGTTGAACACCGACAGCGTGCCGGTCTCCAACGTGAGCCGACTGGCCGGCGCCTTGCCCCCCAGCCCCGCCCCGGTCGGGAAGTAACCTCTTGCTGGATCCGCGTAGTCGTCGAAGAAGTCCAGGTGCGCCCCGCCATCCGGCGCTTCCACGACGGCTATCACGGACCAGTGCGCCGTGGGCATCCCCTGCTGGAATTCCCAAGGCACGCGGCGCCAGGATAGGTCGCTGTGGATGCTGCCGCCATGGAACTTTTCCAAGGCTGAGGGCGGGAAGAAATGAAAGCCCGGAACCGCCAGTTCCGTGTGGAACCTGACGGGCTGGCGAAAGATGGCTTCGAGCGAACGGATGACCGTCGCATACAAAGCCGGTATCGCCCTCAGCAGGCGCGGGTTGCACCGCCTCGCCTCCACACGGTATTCAGCCCCGTCCGCATCTGCCTGGTAGGCCGGCAACCCGTAGGTGGCGAATGCAGCCTCGTGCCTGTGGAAGCGGACGTCCCCCAGAGCGGACTCTAGCGTACGCGCCACGCCGTGCCACGCTGTCTCCGGCAAGGGTAGTTGAGCGAGAAGCATGGAATGTCTACTTCGCCGCCTTGTCGAACGCGGCGCGCAGTCCGCTGGGCTCGGCCGCGTGTTTCGGGATGTGCAGGCCTTCGAGCGCCAGCACTGTGATGACGGTCGTGGCCACCCGGCCATTGGTCAACACATGGCGCAGGGGCCGAGAACGCGTGGCGACCCACAGGTCTGCCCACTGTACGAGGCTGCCCTGGTCGGCGACGCTTATCCTCAGCAGGTAGTTGCCGTTCTTGTACGCCAGGAGCCTGTAAGCGACGCGGCGGCCGTCCAGGGTGGTGGTGGACACACCGTTCTTGGGGTCTTGCACAGTGGGGTTGAAGTTGCCGTCGGCGCAACCGCGGAGATTCGGTACGTGGACCGGCACTTCCGTCGCCTGCACATCTCCGCTGGCAAGCGGAACCATGGGGAGGACGCATTGCGGAGAAACCGACTTCCCGTCGATGGCGAACTTCGCATCGATGGCAATGACCGTTCCGTCGGCATTTGCGGTGCCGGGCGCGAGGCATATCCATCCGGACATGAGCGTGCCGGCAACTAACCGCCAGAGGGCAACTCCGGAAACCATGTTTAGCCGGTCAATGGACTGCATTGAACCCATGGAAATCTCCTCCCCCAGCCATGTTGTTGTGCACGTAGATCAGGATGCAGCGCGGTCAGGGATGGGGTCAGATCTCAATGCGGCTCGCTATGGGGTCCCTGCATCGTCCTCGTCGATCGAATTTTGAGCCATACATTGTTTTAGGTATTGCTGAGCGGTACAGGCGGTGGTTGCATAAGATCAAAGCCCCATTCGTTACGCGCCACCCCGCGGGCATGAATGGATGCCTTTCGGCGCGACAGCGCCTGTACGACACGGTCCGCGGTGCTGACATGTGATGGTCCTATGCTGGCACACCGAGTACAGGAGATCCCAATGCGAATGTCTTCGAGGTACTTATCCGCCGCGGTTGTTGTTGAAGTTCATTCAACTTGAGATTTGGTTCACTGAAGTTGACCGTAATCTGGGCGGAAAGTACTGGTGCGCTTATCAATGATGCACTCGGCCACAAACGGGCCGCTGCCCGGCATGCCGCGTTCCTTCACCTGACATCGTCCTTGCTCGATCCTTTGCCCGAATTTCTACTGGGCATGTCACGGGACCCAAGTTCGACGGTGCGACTAGCTGTAGTTGCGGCGATTCGCGAAAGGCCGCACCCGGACCATCTCAATACGCTAATTGGTCTAATGCAAGATCAATGGTCCAGCGCCGATGCATACTCAAACGACGAGGCTGAGTACAGCATCGCCAGGGATGCAGTGAGCGCACTCGCAAAGAACGCACCTTTGGCTGATACGGTCGGCGAAATGCTGCTCGATCTCGCCGACAAAACGGAAGATCGGACCCTCAGTCGAATCGCGCTGACTACTGCGGTTAATTCATGCAGCGTCGAGATTCAGCGGAAGGTGTGGAGACTCGTCAGCCTCCCTGGAGTCCGTTGGATCCGCCTTGATGCTATGGTGGCTCTCGCGGATGCGGAAGCACTGGATCCGACCATCACGGCACATTTGACACCTGACTTCTTCACAGACTCGCCGCCGATTTTGGCCGTACATGCCGCACACTTGATTGGCGCGCAGGCCACCGCTGTCACCGCCATGCAGCTGTTCACGAGCATTGCTAGTTTGAATCGTTTCCAGGTTCTTCTCTTGGTTGGTGCAAATTCAATGGTATCGCGAGATCCTCAGGCCGCCGATCAAATTCTTGATCTCCTCGAGAACGGCCATCCCGCTCGCCATATTGTTGATTCGCCAGAGCCACTACCCGCCTCGACGTTGAACGACTTGGGGTCCGTTGCATTGCGGGAACATGCTCGCAAGCTGCTTGGTAAGCGATTCGCGGACAACTGTTAAAGGGAGCTTCGATTGTGGAATCTGTCGCGTAGACATCAAGCAAGCCACGATTGCAGGTATGCGATCACGGAGATTGATTTCCATGCGCCCCACACTGACCCTAACCCCGAATTAGTCTGGATCAGAATTAGAGATTTCCGGCTCATTGAGGCTGGTACTATGGCAACTGGCCAAGTGCTGGCGCGCGTATTCGGCAGGTGCCTGCCACTTCAGCGCGGAGTGGGGACGAACCTCGTTATAGTACGTCCGCCAGGCGTCGATTTTCTCCTTGGCGTCGGCAAATGACAAGAACCAGTGGCTGTTCAGGCATTCCTGACGGAAGCGGCCATTGAAGGATTCGCACTGCGCATTGTCCGTC
>JAEYVD010000806.1 GCA_023432075.1 Pseudomonadota bacterium
AAGCGGACAACGGCGCGACGACGCTCATCTCGCGCAGCGCCGCCTGGCGGCGCTGGCAGATGCTGTCGTTCGACGAGCCGGCGCCCGTCGAAGTCGAACCCGAGCCGGAACCCGATCCGGGCCCCGACCCCGCCGTGGTGATGGCGCAGTTGCGCGCCCAGGCCATTGCAGAGGGCCACGAGGAAGGCGTGACGCGCGGTCATGCCGCCGGGTTCGAAGCTGGCCAGCAAGCGGGCTATGAGGCCGGTCTTGCCGCCGGCCGCGAAGCCGGCCACGCCGAAGGCCTGGCCCAGGGCCGCGAACAGGGCGCCGCCGAAGCGCAGCGCCTGCATGCGCTGGTGGAAGCCTGCGCCGTCTCGATCGGCGCGCTGGAAGAAAAGATGGGGCAGAGCCTGTTGACGCTGGCCCTGGACATTGCCCAGCAAGTCGTGCGCACCACCCTCGCCGAACAGCCCGACACGGTGGTGAACGCCGTGCGCGACGTGCTGCACATCAATCCGACGGCCGGCGGCCAGATGCGCCTGTGGGCCAATCCGGACGATATCGAACTGATCCGCCTGCACTTGGCCGACGAATTGAAGGAAGGCCACTGGCGCGTACTGGCCGATGAATCCATTCTGCGTGGCGGCTGCCGCGCCGAGACGCCTTTCGGCGACATCGACGCCACCTTGCAGACCCGCTGGCGCCGCGTGGCCGCCTCGCTCGGCCGCAACGCCTCCTGGGAGGAGCCGGTGTGAACGGCAATCCGGCCTCCGAGCAACCCGGCCAGGCCGGCGCGCCCCTCGCGGGCGCCCCGGCCGTTTCCGCATCGGCCAAGCCGACCGCACCCGTGCTCGACCGCTGGCAGACGCAGCTTGAGATCGGCTCGATCCGCGCGGCGTCCACCGATCCCTGGCTGGTCAGCGGCAAGATCACGCGCGCAACCGGCCTCGTGCTGCACGCCACCGGCCTGCGCCTGCCCGTCGGCGCCGCCGCCCGCATCGAGATCGCGCGCGGCCACGACCATTGGGCCGACGCCGAAGTCGTGGGCTTTGACGGTCACACGCTGTACCTGATGCCGCAAGCCGACATTTCCGGCCTGCCGCCCGGCGCGCGCGTCGTGCCCGGCGAACCGCCCGTGCAGCGCCAGATTCCGCTGCCGCGCAAGGCCGAACTGAACGGCAACGCCAAGCCCCAGCTTGGCCGCCACCTGCCGGTCGGCAACGCCCTGCTCGGCCGAGTGCTGGACGGCGCGGGCCGCCCGCTCGACGGCCTGGGCCCGCTGACGGGCGCCGAACTCGCTCCCCTGTCCGCCCAGCCGATCAACCCGCTCTCGCGCGCGCCCATCGATACGGTGCTGGACACCGGCGTGCGCGCCATCAACGGCCTGCTCACCGTCGGTCGCGGCCAGCGCATGGGCCTGTTCGCCGGTTCCGGCGTGGGTAAATCCGTGCTGCTGGGCATGATGGCCCGCTATACCAAGGCTGACGTGATCGTGGTCGGCCTCATCGGTGAACGGGGCCGCGAAGTCAAGGAATTCATCGAGCACAACCTGGGCCCGGAAGGCCTGGCCCGCTCGGTCGTGGTGGCCGCGCCCGCCGACGTGTCGGCGCTGCTGCGCCTGCAAGGCGCCGCGTACGCCACGCGCCTGGCCGAGCATTTCCGCGACCAGGGCCTGGACGTGCTGCTGATCATGGACTCGCTGACCCGCTACGCGATGGCGCAACGGGAAATCGCGCTGGCCATCGGCGAACCGCCCGCCACCAAGGGCTATCCGCCGTCGGTGTTTGCCAAGCTGCCCACGCTGGTGGAACGCGCGGGCATGGGCGCGCCCGGCCCGTCCGGCAAGGCCGGCTCCATCACGGCGTTCTACACCGTGCTGGCCGAGGGCGACGATCAACAGGATCCGATCGCCGACTCGGCGCGCGCGATCCTGGACGGCCACGTCGTGCTGTCGCGGCACCTGGCCGAGTCGGGCCACTACCCGGCCATCGACATCGAAGCGTCGATCTCGCGGGCGATGACCTCGCTGATCACGCCGCAGCAGTTCTCCATCGTGCGCCGCTTCAAGCAAAGCCTGTCGCGTTACCAGCGCAACCGCGACCTCATCGCCGTGGGCGCGTACGCCGCCGGCAACGACCCGCAGCTGGACGACGCCATCGCGCGCTACCCGCGCCTGGAAGCCTTCCTGCAGCAGGACATCGGCGAGAACGTCGGTTACGAAGACGCCGTCAATCAATTGCGAGCCAGTTTCGAATCACGGGACACTTATGCCTAGCCAACTGCCTCTGGACATGCTGATCAACCTGGCCAAGGAAAGCACGGATGAAGCCGCGCGCCTGCTCGGCCGGCTGACCGCCGAACGCAGCAATGCGCAACGCCAGCTCTCCATGCTGCACGACTACCGCCAGGACTACCTCGAGCGCCTTCAGACGGCGATGACGAGCGGCATGGCCGCCAGCGACTGCCACAACTATCAGCGCTTCATCGGCACGCTGGACGACGCGATCGGCCAGCAGCAGGGCGTGCTGCGCCAGGCCGAGGAGAACCTGTCCAAGGGGCAGCTCTACTGGCAACAGGAAAAGCGCAAGCTCAACTCCTACGATGCCCTGGCGCAGCGCGAACAGCGCGCCCAGGCGCTGGTGGAGTCGCGCCGTGAACAGCGCGCCAACGACGAATACTCCGCCCGCCTGGTCCAGCGCCAGGCCAGCGGCATGCAGCATTAAGCAATACCTCACAGGAAGCT
>JAEYVD010000808.1 GCA_023432075.1 Pseudomonadota bacterium
CATGGGCGCGGCCGGCCTGTTCGAGGCCATGTAACCAAACGGCGGCCAGCGTGAAGCCCTACTGGTTCAAGAACCTGTCGCCCGAGTGGCGCGCGCGGCTGATGCGGGTGGGCTTCAACCTGCATCCCGCCTTTCGCGCCACCGGCGGCCGCGTGCTGCATGTGTCGCCGGACTTCCAGCACATCCGCATCAAGCTGCCGCTCTTGCGCCGCACCCGCAACATCGTGGGGTCGATGTACGGCGGCTCGCTCTTTGCGGTGACCGACGGCGCCCACCCGACCATGCTGATGTCGGCGTTGGGCCCCGATCACATCGTCTGGGACAAGGCGGCCTCCATCCGCTTTCGCAAGCCCGCGTACACCACGCTGTACGTCGACTTTCGGCTGCCGCCGGGCGAGATCGCCGAAATCCGCCGCCTGCTCGCCACGCACCACGAAACGACCCGCACCTACACGGTCGAACTGAAGGACAAGGACGGCGTCGTGTACGCCGTCGTGGAACGCACGATCTACATCGCAGACAAGAAGTTCTACAAGCAGAAGAACACTGGAGGTGACAAATGCGTTTCAACCCCGGAGGGCGCGCCGCCGCCCTGAGCCTGATTCTTACGGCCGGCCTGGCCGGTGCACCGGCATTTGCGGATGTTCAAGTCGCGGGCGTGCGCGTGCCCGGACAGCTTGCCGAAGGCAGCCAGCCGCTGACGCTGAACGGCGCGGGCCTGCGCACCCGTTTCGTCGTGAAGGTCTACGTGGCCGCGCTGTACGTCACCACGAAAAGCCAAGACGCCGCGGCACTCATTGACAGCACGCAGCCGCGCCGCATGCGCCTGCAAATGCTGCGCGACGTGGACAGCAAGAGCCTGGACGGCGCGCTGCAGGACGGATTGCGCGACAATACGCCCTCGCAGGAGCTGGCCGCGCTGAAGGCGCCCGCCGAGCACCTGTCGCGTTTGATGAACGACATCGGCGCCGCGCGCGAGGGCGACGTCATCGATCTGGACTTCGATGCCCGCGGCGTCGCGATTGCCAGCAATGGCAAACCGCGCGGCCGCATCGACGATCCCGCCTTCGCCCGCGCCCTGCTGCGCGTCTGGCTGGGCGACAGCCCCGCGCAAGCCTCCCTGAAGAAAGCCCTGTTGGGCAACTAGGGCCATGCGCCCCCAACGGAACCGCGAGATATGGAACGAATCTGGCACAAGAGCTATCCCTACGGTGTGCCCGCCGAGATCGAGACCGACAGCGCGACCACGCTGGTGACGATCATCCAGGAAAGCTTCCGGCGCTTTCCGGACAAGACGGCCTACATCAGCATGGGCAAATCGATCACGTATGCGGAACTGGACGCGCTGACGCGCCGCTTCGCCGCATGGCTGCACGCCAAGGGCCTCGGTCGCGGCGACCGCGTGGCGCTGATGATGCCCAATCTGCTGCAGTACCCCGTCTGCCTATTCGGCGCCCTGCGCGCCGGCTGCATCGTGGTGAACTGCAACCCGCTCTACACCGCGCACGAACTTGAACACCAGCTTGCCGACGCCGGCGCGCGCGCCATCGTGGTCGCGGACAACTTCGCGGCCACACTGCAAAAGGCGTTGCCTGCCACCCCGATCGAACACGTGCTGGTGACGTCCATCGGCGAGATGCTGGGTCCGATCAAGGGGCGTCTCGTGGACTTCGCCGTGCGGCGCGTCAAGCGCATGGTGCCGGCATGGTCGCTGCCCGGATCACGAAAACTGGGCGATGCGCTGCGCGAGGCCCGCGACCTGCCGTTCACCGACGTTGCGCTGACAGGCGCCGACCTGGCGTTTCTGCAGTACACGGGCGGCACGACCGGCGTGGCCAAAGCCGCCATGCTGTCGCACGGCAACCTGGTGGCCAATGTCAGCCAGGCCTACGCCTGGGTCAGGCCCCTGGTGAAAGACGGCGAGGAATGTATCGTCACGGCGCTGCCGCTGTATCACATATTCGCGCTGACGGCGAACTGCCTGACGTTCATGAAACTGGGCGCAAGCAACCTGCTCATCATCAATCCGCGCGATATTCCCGGGCTGATAAAAGAGATGGGCAAGGTTCCGTTCTCGGCATTTACCGGCGTCAACACCCTCTTTAACGCGCTGCTCAACCACCCGGATTTCGCCCGCCTGGATTTCTCGCGGCTGCGCCTGACGATGGGCGGCGGCATGGCGGTTCAGCGATCGGTGGCGGACCGCTGGCGCGCCACGACCGGCGTGTCGATCGCGCAGGCTTACGGGCTCACGGAAACGTCGCCCGCTGTCACCATCAATCCCCTGGACACCAAGATCTTCAACGGGTCCATCGGCTTGCCCGTGCCCTCCACCGACCTGTCGATCCGCGACGATGCGGGCCGTGAACTGGGCGTCGGAGAAAACGGCGAGATCTGCGTGCGCGGTCCGCAGGTCACGCAGGGCTACTGGAACCGGCCGGACGAAACGGCGCTGGTCATGTACCCGGACGGCTTCCTGCGCACAGGCGACATCGGTTACGTCGACGAGACGGGCTATGTCTATCTGGTCGACCGCAAGAAAGACATGATCCTGGTGTCGGGCTTTAACGTGTACCCGAACGAAGTCGAGGACGTGGCCGCGCTGCACCCGGGCGTGCGCGAAGTGGCTGCGGTGGGCGTGCCCGACGAGCGCTCTGGCGAGGCGGTCAAGCTCTACGTCATTCGCAAGGATCCCACGCTGGACGCGGACACCTTGATCGCGCATTGCCGCACGCAGCTCACGGGGTACAAGGTGCCCCGGTACATCGAATTCCGCGACGACCTGCCGCGCACCACCGTGGGCAAGATCCTGCGGCGCGAACTGCGTCCGGACGCGCAAGCCGCGGCGCCCGCCCCCGCCGCAAGCCAGCCCGCCGGCCAGGACTGATCGTGCGGGGCCCGCCGCCCCCGCCTCCCCGGCGAAATACTGTCGCACGCGGGCAACAGCGCCCGCGTCGGCCCCGGGCTCGGGCCTGCGCGTCAACCCGCTGAATTCGCAAGGCTTTTCTTCGCCAATTCCCAAAGCCCCGCGCTGCCGCAGGGCTTTTTTTACATCTTCCCGCGCCGTTCGCTATTGGCTGGCTGCATCGACGCAATTAATAATAGTTATCGTTGTTATTTCTATACGTAACTGGCCGCCATCGATCGCCGCGCCAGTGGGGAGATCCTTTTGAAACGCCACCACACTTCGGCCGCCCTGCGCGCGCGGCTGCGCCCCCGTGGTCCCGCCGCCGCCGCGCTGGCCGCCTGCCTGGGCGCGGGC
>JAEYVD010000897.1 GCA_023432075.1 Pseudomonadota bacterium
AAGTCGCTGGGATGCCGGGTGATGCAGGGTTTTCTGCTGGGACGGCCTGCGCCGGCCGCCGAAATCCAGGCTTTGGCTGCGGCGGTGTCATAATCGGGGTTGCTTGCAAACCCGACCTGTTGACTCCCTATGCCCGGCAATACCCTAGGTACTCTCTTTACCGTCACGAATTTCGGCGAATCCCACGGGCCGGCCATCGGTTGCGTCGTGGATGGCTGTCCCCCGGGACTGGCCCTCTCCGCGTCCGACATCCAGTTCGAACTGGACCGCCGCCGTCCGGGCACCTCGCGCCACGTGACGCAGCGCCAGGAAGCCGACCAGGTCGAAATCCTGTCCGGCGTTTACGAAGGGGTTACCACCGGCACGCCCATCGGCCTGCTGATCCGCAATACCGACGCGCGCAGCAAGGATTACTCCAATATCGAGGACACCTTCCGGCCCGGCCACGCCGACTTCGCTTACTGGAACAAGTTCGGCGTGCGCGACCCGCGCGGCGGCGGACGGTCGTCGGCGCGCCGGCCCGCGCCCCCCGTGGCGGCCGGCGCCATCGCCAAGAAGTGGCTGTCCGAACAGTACGGCGTCAAGGTGCGCGGCTACATGAGCCAGCTTGGCCCTGTCGCCATCCCGTTCGTGTCCTGGGATGAAGTGCCCAACAATCCCTTCTATGCCCCCAACGCTGACGTCGTGCCCGAACTGGAAGCCTACATGGACCAGTTGCGCCGGGACGGCGATTCCATCGGCGCGCGCATCGAGGTCGTTGCCGAGAACCTGCCGGCCGGCTGGGGCGAACCCATCTACGACCGCCTCGATGCCGACATCGCGCACGTCATGATGGGCCTGAACGCGGTCAAGGGCGTTTCCATCGGCGCGGGCTTTGACTGCATCACGCAGCGCGGCTCGGAACATGGCGACGAAATCACGCCCGAAGGCTTCCAGGGCAACCACGCCGGCGGCGTGCTGGGCGGCATCTCCACCGGGCAGCCGATCACCGTGTCGCTCGCGATCAAGCCCACGTCCAGCATCCGCGTCGAGCGCCGTTCGGTCAACCGCGCCAATGAGCCGGTGATGGTGCAGACGCTGGGCCGCCACGACCCTTGCGTGGGCATCCGTGCCACGCCGATTGCCGAGGCGATGCTGGCGCTGGTGCTGATCGACCACGCGCTGCGCCATCGCGGCCAATGCGGCGCCGCCCCGGTCTGATACGTTTTTCCATTGTTGAAAATGGCCTGGAGGCCGACATGAAACAGAAGCGTCATTTTCTGCGCAATGCCGGAGCCGTGCTGTCGCTGGCCGTGCTGGCGGGCTGCACCGGCATGAACACCACGCAGTCGGGCGCCGTGGGCGTCAACCGCACCCAGTACATGTCCAGCATGGTGCCTTCGCAGGCGCTGGAGCAGGAAGCCACCCAGCAGTACGCCGACATCCTGCAGCAGGCCAAGTCCAAGGGCTTGCTGGATAAGGATGCCAAGCAGGTGGCACGGGTGCGCGACATCTCGCAGCGGTTGATCGCGCAGGCGGGCGTGTTCCGTCCGGATGCCACAAGCTGGAAGTGGGAAGTCCACGTGCTGTCCAGTGATGAGGTCAACGCCTGGTGCATGCCCGGCGGCAAGATTGCGGTCTATACCGGCCTGATCTCGAAGATCAACCCGACCGACGATGAGCTGGCGGCGGTGCTGGGCCACGAGATCGCCCATGCGCTGCGTGAACACGCCCGCGAGCGCGTGTCCCAGCAGATGGCCACCAGTCTGGGCCTGCAGGTGTTGTCCATCGCCACGGGATCGTCGGCGGCGTCGGACCTGGGCGGCGAATTGACCAACGTGATGTTTACGTTGCCCAACAGCCGCACGCACGAGACCGAAGCGGACCGCATGGGTGTTGAACTGGCCGCCAGGGCCGGTTACGACCCGCGGGCGGCCGTGACGCTATGGCAAAAGATGGGCGCTGCCAGCCAGGGCAGCGCACCGCCCGAGATCCTGTCGACCCACCCGTCGGCAGCCTCGCGCATCAGCGATCTGCAAACGGCGGCACAGAAGGTGATGCCGCTTTACGAACAGTCCAAGGGACGCGCCGCGCGCTGACGGCGGGCCGGGCCAAGCCCGGGCCGCCCCGCCTAGTCTAGGCTCGCCGTTTTCACGCCCTGGCCGCGCATCGTCTCGATGCCCCGCCCTTGCAGAATGCGTTGGGTTTCCGCGTCCGGCACGTCTTCCGCATAGACGGCAATTCCCAGCGACCGGGCCGTTTCCAGCACCGATGCCGTGAGCTGCTGGCTGCCCGGGCTTTGCGACATGCCGCCCACAAAGCCCCCGCCCAGTTTCACGTAGGACAACGGCAGCGTATGCAATTGCGCCACCGCGCCGAACTGCTGCGCCAGCCGGCGCACGCCGATGTGGGCGCCGAATTCCGCGGCGACGCGCGCAAAGGCGGTGATCTGCTCGTGGCATTCCACCAGCCCGTGCGCATCGATTTCCACGTACAGCCGGCGCGCGAGCGGCCGGTTTTCGGTCAGCAGCAATGCAAGCTGGCGCAGGAACTTCTGGCCGCGCAGCGACGGCAGCGACACGCGCACGGCGAGTTCGCCCGCGTGGCTGGCCAGCCATTCCAGGCCCAGCCTCACCGCTTCCAGATCGCATTCGGCCACCAGATCCAGCCGCACCGCCGGCGGGATGAAAAGCGTGGCGGGAATCGGCTCCTGATCCGGCGCGGTGCGCAGCATCAGCATGGCTTCGGTGCGTACGACGCGCCCATTGAGCGCCAGCAAGGGTTCGGTCGACAGCTCGAAGTGCCGGCCTTCCAACGCCGTCTGGATGGCGTCCTTCCAGGCGCGCTCGCCGGCTTCCGACGGCGACTGCGTGTCCGTGGCGCCCGCGATGACGACCTGGTCGTTGCCGGCGCTTTCCGCGCGCATCAGGCCGAAATCCAGGCGGGCGAGCACGGTGCCGGCCTGGCTGCCATGTCCATAATCGGTCATGGCCTGCGCCCAGCGGCAAAGGTGGCCTTCGCCGACCGGAATGCGCGAGGCATGCAGGTCGGCTCGCACCTGCTCGGCCACCATCATGGCCTGCGGCGCCGCGCAGCCCGGCAGCAGCAGCGCAAAGTCCGATCCGTTCAGCCGCGCCAGCATGGGGGCAGCGACGTGCATGCGCTTTAGCGTGCCTTGAATGCGTTCGCAGGCGGTGCGCAACCACTGGTCGATGAATTCGCGCGGCATGTGGCGGTTCAGGTCGGCCAGGTCGCGCTGGCGGAACACCAGCACGTGCCCGCCGTCGATCCGTGACGTTCCCGCCGCCGGCCGGGTTTCCAACGCGCGGCGGAACTCGTTGACGAAGTACTTGCGGTTGGGCAGGCCGGTCACAGGGTCCTGGTTCAGTTCCAGTTCCAGCGACTCGATCTTGGCGTTCTGTTCTTCGACGCTGGCGTGAATGCGCTCTCGCGTCTGGTTCAGCGCTTGCACCACGCCGGACAGTTCCGGCACCCGCGCCTCGACCTGTTCGCCCGGCGCATCACGGCCGATGCCGCGGACGTGGTCGCTGATCTCGCGCAGCAGACGGTTCTTGATCCAGCCGACCAGGACGAAGGCGAAGATGGCCCACAGGATGCCCGCGCCGACCACCAGCGCAATCATCTTCAGGCTGCTGCGCCACAAGGCTTCCCAGGCGTAGGCATCGTTGGCGATCAGGGTGACTTCGCCGATCTGCCGCCAGCCGTCGCTGACGGCATGGCTGGCCGCCTGGCTATCCAGCGGCGCCAGCGCCTGGAACCACGCCGGCACGGACGCGGCCGTGGCGTTCGATCTGCGTTCGATCAGCACCTTGCCGTCGGGATCGGTCAGGCGCACCAGCGAAAAGTGCCCGCCATCGTAAAGCGCGGACACCAGCAGTTCCTGCACGACCGGGTCGTTGTTCGCCGGCTGCGACAAGGACAGGGCCAGCGATACGGCCGCGTCGGTGCTTTGCACCTGAAGCTGGCCCGACAGGTACTCGCGCGCCGAGTTGACGCTGAGCGCCAGCGTT
>JAEYVD010000899.1 GCA_023432075.1 Pseudomonadota bacterium
GCAAACCAAAGACCCTGGCAGCACGGCGTCGCGGGCACCGTGGGTGCGAGCGCCGTCGATGCGCCCGAGGGAATCTGAAGGGAGCCGAAGGCGGACGAAGATGACGAAGGGGAAGTCCGGAGCGAAGGCTCCGGACCGCAATCGTGGGCGATCGTGCCCACGGTGACCGCGGCGTCGGGCGACCTACGAAGACGGTACGCGACCGACGAAGATCCGCCGTATCGTGTGACCTACGAAGACGGTATGCGACCTACGAATACGTTACGCGACCGACGAAAACCAACCGCGACCTACGCAGATTCCCCTTTAACTTCGCCCACAAACCGACAATCCAACTCCAGAGACAACTCATCCATCCCCAGAATATCCACTTCAACAGCCGTCCCCCGCTCAAACTCAGGCATCCCACCCACCCGAGTCACCAGCGGCGCATTCGCAAACCGCACGAGATCCTCGCGCAGCACATGCGCCACCGTTCGCGTCACGCCGTTCTGTTTCAGCCAGCGCAGGCACCAGTAGCGCTCCATCGCGCTTTGGAACTCGGCCCAGGCCGCGTATTGCGCATCGAAGGCGCCGATGATGGCGAACAGGTCCGCGTCGCGCGGCTTGAAGGGGGCGATCAGGCGGGCCGACACGCCGTGTTCCACCGCGGCGATCAACTGCCACTGGTTGACCAGGTCGACATAGCGGCGCAGCGGCGACGTGCTCCACGCGTATTGGGGGACGCCGATGGCTTCGTGCGGCAGCGCCTGCGTGCTCATGCGCACGCGGCCCGCTTGTTGCGAGCGGTAGATGCCGGGCACGCCGTGCTGGTTCAGCAGGCCGCCCCACAGGTTGTTGGCCAGGATCATGTACTCGGCGACCATGCGGTCCAGCGGCGCGTTGCGCTGGCGCGGGACCAGGCGCACGGGCGTGTCGGGATCGTCGGGGTTGCCGTCCAGATAAAAGCTGTATTCGACCCGCGAGTTGTTTTCCGGCTTGCCGCGCACATTTTCACGTTGCGCCGACAAGGCCTGGGCCAGCTTCCAGAGCGGACGCAGCCAGTGCCCGTAGGGCAGGTCGGCCGCGGGGTCCGCGAGGCTTGCCTCGGTGACCTGGCTGTCCAGCATGTTGTGGCGCAGGTTTTCGCGCACGACGATGCGTTCCAGGCGGGTTTCCGATTCGATGACTTCGCCGGTTTCGGAATTGGCGATGACGTATAGCGACAACGCGGGCACTTCGCGGCCGGCGTCCAGGGAGAACGCCTGGATGACGCTGTCCGGCTGCATCGGGATCTTGTCGCCGGGCATGTAGACGGTGGACAGGCGGGCGCGGGCCAGCTTGTCCAGCTCGCTGTCGCGGGTGACGGACAAGCCCGGCGCGGCGACGTGGATGCCGACGCGCACGCGGCCGTCCGGCAGGGTCGAGACCGACAGCGCGTCGTCGATTTCCGTGGTGGTGACGTCGTCCACGGAGTAGATCTCGGCATCGGCCAGCGGCAGTTCGCGGTCGATGGGGGGCAGTTCCACGTCGGGGAAGGCCAGTCCGCGCGGGAAGTTGACGGCCAGGAAGCGGCGCTTGTGCAGCGCGAGCGCGTGCGGCCAGGCGCCCAGTTCGAGCAGCAGGCGGTCCGGGGTCTTGCCCAGCTTGGCGCATGCGGCGTCCAGCGCCTTCCATTGCTGCGAGTTCTTGTCCGGGCGGATCAGCAGCGATTCAGCGGCCTGCGCGATCGGCTCGGGCAGGCGGCCGGCGGCCATGTCGTCGACCCATTCCTGTTGCTGCTCGGCCTGGCGCTGTTTCTTTTCTAGCGCGGCCAGCGCGGCGGCCAGGATGTCGGGCGGGGCAGGGCGGTAGCGTCCCTTGCCGCGGCGATGGAAGTAAGCCGGCGCGCCGTGCAGGCGCATCAGCAGCGCGGCCTGTTCGACGGGCGTGGGGGCGTGGCCGAAGTAGTCGGCGGCCAGGGCGGGCGAGTCGAATTCTTCCTGAGGCGCGCATTCCCACAGGAATTGCAGGTCCAGCGTCTCGGCCGTGGCGGCCGCCTGGCTCATCAGGGTCGCCGGGTCCGGCGAGGCGAAGTTGAACAGGGTGTTGGCGCGCTTGATTTTGCTGCGCTTGCCCGATTCCGACTCCACCTGCAGGCTGGCGTCGGTCTCGGACAGGATATGGCCGGCCTTGAAGCTGCCGTCGTCTTCGTAAAACACATACATGGTGGGGATCGTCCTGGGCGGCGGCCTCGCGCCGCCTTGCGCAGCTTTATGGGTGTTGAAAGTCGATATTGATTATCAAGGGCGTACCGGCTTGCCGCCTAGGGCGAACTCAAGCACTTCCGGCATCCAGTCCGCGAAATCGGACAGGCCGTGGTCGCTGCCTTGCACGATACGCTGGCGGCAGCCCTCGTACCGGTCGCGCATTTCGCGCCAGTCCAGCACTTCGTCGCCGGTCGCGGCGACCAGAAAATACCGGTCGGGCTGCGTAATGCGCGGTGCATGGATGGCGGCTAGTTCCGCCACATACTCGGGCAAAAAAACGAACGGCGCGCCGGAATGATACATGTGGTGCTCGCCGACCTGGGTGGCAAGGTCGCGCGCGGC
>JAEYVD010000900.1 GCA_023432075.1 Pseudomonadota bacterium
TGAACGTGTCGCTGCGCGTCATTTCGCCGGACACCAGCGGCGCCTTCAGGCCCAGCGTGGCGAGCTGGCGCTTCATGGGGCCGGACTGCGCGTCCAGGCCGCCGTAGAAGATGGCGTCAGGCGCGGAACCCTTGATGTTGGTCAGGATGGCCGTGAAGTCATTGGCCTTGTCGGTGGTGTACTCGCGGCGCACGACCTGGCCGCCAGCGGCCTTGACGGCCTTCTCGACCTCGTCGGCCAAACCCTGGCCGTAGGCGGTGCGGTCGTCGATGATCGCAACCTTCTTGGCCTTCAGGTTTTGCACGATGAACTTGCCGACCGCGGCGCCCTGCTGGGTGTCGCTGGTCATCATGCGGAACGTGGTTTCGTAGCCCTGCTTGGTGTATTCGGGCGAGGTCGCCATGGCGATCTGCGGCAGACCGGCCTCATGGTAGACGCGCGAAGCCGGAATCGTGGTGCCCGAATTAAAGTGCCCCAGGATGCCCACGACGTCCTGGTCGACGAGCTGCTGGGCCACCTGCACGCCCACGCGCGGGTCAGCCTGGTCGTCGCGCGAAACCAGCACGAACTTGGCCGTCTCGCCGTCAACCTTGATGCCCTTCTTGTTGGCTTCTTCGAGCGCCAGGTTCAGACCGTTCTGCATGTCCTCGCCGTAGTGCGATTGCGGACCGGTCAGCGGCGCGGCAAAACCGAACTTGATGTCGGCGGCCTGCGCGGCGGCGGTCATGCCGGCAGCGGCGATGCTGGCGGCGAGGAGCTTCAAAGTGGTGCGCAACTTCATGGGGAATCCTCCGAGGTATCGGACTATGGCCTTGTTATACCTGAGCTTTTAGCCAGGCTTTTGGTTTTTTACTACCGCGGGCCCAGTGATCGCCGGGTCCCGCGCATGCATTTTCTGCAGAGCCTGAATGCCGGATTGCGGCAGCCAGACCAGAGGTGCGACCGGATTTTCGTTCCAGTGCAACCTAGCCCGATATTGGAGATAACCCTTGGATGCCCGAGGGTTACCCCTGGTGACGATTAGCCGATGGTCATGAGGCTTGCATTGCCGCCTGCCGCCGCCGTGTTGACGCTGACGGAACGCTCGGTCAGGAGGCGCTCCGGCACGTAGCTGGCGCCGGCCGCCAGCGCGTCGGACGTCAGGCCGTGCACCGCCAGAATGGCGCCAGGACGCCGCGCGATGCGCTGGTTCAGCGCCTTGAGCGCATCGCCATCGCCTTCGAACAGCACCGCCTGATAGTCTGCGTCGTCGACGTCGGTATCAGCCAGGATGCCCGCCTGGCCCTGCTGTTCGGCGTCCAGCGTCGCCAGCAGCGCCTGCGCGGCCGGCGTGTCGGCAAACCAGGCGTGGTTGCCGGTCAGTCGCGCCACGGACCACTGTGCACGCGCGCCCGCCTCGGTGGCGGCCACGCAGTACACGGCGCCGCGCGGCTCGACCATGTAGGTATTGGTCTCGCCGGTGGGACCCGGCAAGGCGATGCGCTGCGGCAGCGGCGCCGCGGCGTCCAGCGCCGGCGGCAGGCCTGCGGGACGCGTGCCGAGCAGGCGGTACATGTACAGCGGACCGCCTGCCTTCGGGCCCGTGCCCGACAGGGCTTCGCCGCCGAACGGCTGCACGCCCACCACGGCGCCGACGATGTTGCGGTTGACGTAAACGTTGCCGGCGTGAACCTGGCCCGTCACGTGCGCGATGGTTTCATCGATGCGGGTGTGCACGCCGAACGTCAGCCCGTACCCCGTGCCGTTGATCGCATCGAGCAGCGCGTCCAGTTCGTCGCGCTTGTAGCGGACCACGTGCAGGACCGGCCCGAAGACTTCGCGGGTCAGCTCGCTGACGTTGTCGATTTCGATGATGGTCGGCGGCACGAACGTGCCATGGCGGCATTCGCCGTTCAGCTCGACCTGGTCGATACGATGACCGGCCGTGCGCATGGCTTCGATGTGACGCTGGATGCCGTTGCGCGCCTCGGTATCGATGACGGGACCGACATCGACGGACAGGCGGTCGGGGTTGCCGACGGCGAGTTCGCGCATCGCGCCGCGCAGCATGGTCAGCACATGGTCCGCGTTGTCTTCCTGCACGCACAGCACGCGCAGCGCCGAGCAGCGCTGGCCCGCCGAATCGAACGCGGAACTGAGCACATCGAACACCACCTGCTCGGACAGCGCCGACGAATCCACCACCATGGCGTTCTGGCCGCCGGTTTCGGCGATGAGGGGGATGGTGTGTCCGTTATCGTCCAGCCGGTCAGCCAGCGTGCGGGCGATGATGCGCGCCACATCGGTGGAACCCGTGAACATCACGCCGCGCACGCCAGGGTTCGCGACCAGTTGCGCGCCCACGGTCTCGCCGCGGCCCGGCAACAGCTGCACGGCGCCGGCGGGCACGCCCGCCGCGCGCAGGATGGCCACGGCTTGCGCGGCGATCAGCGGCGTCTGCTCGGCCGGCTTGGCCAGCACGGTATTGCCCGCCGCAAGCGCTGCCGCTACCTGGCCGGTAAAGATTGCCAGCGGGAAATTCCAGGGGCTGATGCACAGCACGGTGCCCAGCGGACGATGCGTGTCGTTGCTGAATTCCTGCTCGGCCTGATCGGCGTAGTAACGCAGGAAATCGACGGCCTCGCGAACTTCAGCGATGGCGTTGGGCAGCGACTTGCCGGCTTCACGCACGATGAGGCCCAAAAGGGTCTGCATCTGCTCTTCCAGCAATTGCGCCGCGCGGCGCAGGCACTGGGCGCGCTCGGCCACGGGCGTGGACTGCCAGATCGGCGCGGCGTTGGCGGCGGCGCGCAGGGCGACTTCAGCGTCGGCCGAATCGGCCTCGATGACATGACCCACCACGTCGCGCAGGTTGGCGGGGTTGCGCACCTCGATGGCCTTGGCGGCATCCCAGTGTTCGCCGCCTTCGCCCAGCATGGGACCGGCGCGCCACGGCGTGCCGGCGCTGGCCAAGAGCGCCGCCGACAGCGAGCCCAGGCGGTGTTCGTTGCTCAGGTCCAGACCCGCCGAATTGGCGCGGGCGCCGTCTTGCGGATTGCCGTAGAGCTCACGCGGCAGCGGAATCTTTTCGTGCGGCGCGCCCAGGGGCGTGATGCGCGAAGCGGCTTCCACCGGATCGGCGACCAGCGTCTCGACGGCAATGGAATCATCGCCAATCAGGTTCACGAACGAGGTGTTGGCGCCGTTTTCCAGCAGGCGGCGCACCAGGTACGCCAGCAGCGTTTCGTGCGTGCCGACCGGCGCGTAGATCCGGCAGGGGCGATTGAGCTTGCCCTGCGCCAGGGGGCCGACGACTTCTTCGTACAAGGGTTCGCCCATGCCGTGCAGGCACTGGAACTCGTACTGGCCGGGGTAGTAGTTCTGGCCGGCAAGCTGATAGATCGCGGCCAGCGTGTACGCATTGTGCGTGGCGAACTGCGGGTATACGGCCTCGGGCGCCGCCAGCAGCTTGCGGGCGCAGGCAATGTAGGCCACGTCCGTGTACAGCTTGCGGGTGTAGACCGGATAGCCTTCCAGGCCATCGACCTGCGCGCGCTTGATTTCGCTGTCCCAATAGGCGCCCTTTACCAGGCGCACCATCACGCGGTGACGGCTACGGCGGGCCAGGTCGATGACGTAATCGATGACGAACGGCGCACGCTTCTGGTAGGCCTGGATGACGAAGCCGATGCCGCTCCAGCCCTCGAGTTCGGGCGTGAAGCAAAGCGCTTCCAGCAGATCCAGCGAAATTTCCAGACGATCGGCTTCTTCAGCGTCGATGTTCAGGCCGATGTCGTAGCTGCGCGCCAGGATCGTCAGCGCCTTCACGCGCGGCAGCAGCTCGGCCATGACGCGCTCGCGCTGGGCGCGCGAATAACGCGGGTGCAGCGCGGACAGCTTGATGGAGATGCCGGGGCCTTCGTAGATGCCGCGTCCTGCAGCGGCCTTGCCGATGGCGTGAATGGCCTGCTCATACGAGGCGTAGTAGCGCTCGGCGTCTTCGGCCGTGGTGGCCGCTTCGCCCAGCATGTCGTATGAATAGCGGAAGCCGCGCGATTCCATCTTGCGATTGTTGGCCAGCGCCTCGGAGATCGTCTGGCCAGACACGAACTGTTCGCCCATCATGCGCATGGCCATGTTCACGCCCTTGCGCACCAGCGGCTCGCCGCCCTTGCCGATCAGACGCGTCAGCGCCTTGGACAGCGACTGCTCGCTGCTCACGGCCACCA
>JAEYVD010000006.1 GCA_023432075.1 Pseudomonadota bacterium
GTGCTGGGACGAGCGGTCTGCGCGGAAGCGGTATCCGCCGTCGCCGGCCGGTCAAAGCGTTCAACGCCCGGCCGGGCAGGGCGATCGAAGCGTTCCACGCCGGGGCGCGCGGCGGGGCGGTCGAATCGTTCGACGCCCGGGCGGTTCAGCCGCTCGACGCCGGGACGATCCAGCCGTTCCACGCCGGGACGGTCGAAACGTTCGACGCCCGGCCGCGCAAAGCGCTCGACCCGTTGCGGCGTGGCGGTTTTGGCCGCCGCGCTTTGCGCCGCTTCTTGTTCGCGCTTGGCGATGATTTCTTCGGCGCGCTGGTGGTGCGGCGCCATCTTGCGCACCATCACCCGGCCGTCGCGCGGGAAATAATTGATGCGGCGCGCGTGCACGTCGCCCAGGTCCTGCGCCTTGACGGGGATGCCTTCGGTCTTCAGATAGTTCAGGACGAATTCGCCGTTGCGCTCGCCAATGTTCATCTGCTGCATCGCCGCCAGCACGGCGCCGCCACCGAACACCTTGGCTTCCAGGCGGTCGCGCGAGGCGCCGGCCTTGAGCAGTTCGTTGATCAGCACTTCCATCGCAAAGGCGCCATAGCGCATGGTGGCCGACGCGGGCGACTGCATGTCGCCCTCGGGCAGCATGAAGTGGTTCATGCCGCCCACGCCCGTCACCGGATCGTGGATGCACGCCGCCACACAGGACCCCAGCACGGTCGAGATCATCATGTTCTCGTTGGTGACGTAGTACTCGTTGGGGAGCACTTTCACTGCCTGAGATTGGAACGCGCTGTCGTAGTAGTGACGTGTTGCGCGGGCTTCAAGAGCGGCCATGGGACGGATATTTGGGCAAAAACGGCGATTGAGACACTGAAATGCGAGCGGAAGCGATAATTGTGACAAAAAATGTACAAAAATGTCGCTTTATTCTTGCATATCCCGGCAGCGCTTGGAAGAAAACTGTGTAAATACGACCAAAGCGTCGTTTATTGGAACTCGTACCTGTCGCCCGCACGCAAAATGCCCCGCACGGATGGCAGGCAGCCATCGTACACAGGGCATTTGGGGGTCTTTCCCCGGATCACGGGGAGGAAGGGGCTTCAAACGGACCTTTAGACCCGCCTGCGGATAAGACACAGACGGCGGGCCAGGCGCGGACGGCAAGACCCGAGGGGACGGGCCGCTCCTTGCGACGGGGTCAGAACCGGGTGCTGCGCGTGACCGACCAGCGGGCGGACAGCGCGCCAAGCGCGGCGGAGGCGACGACCGCGCCGATCAGGACGGGGGCGCCCGGCAGGTGCAGGGCGAATTCCGCCCCGTAGCTGCGGGCAAGTCCCAGCAGGGCCTCATTCAAGGGCGATAGCGCGACCGCCGCGACCCCGATGGCCAGCAAGGAGGCCAGAGCGCCGGACAGCGCACCCAAGTAGAGGAACGGCCGGCGCACGAACGATTCGGTGGCGCCGACCAGCCGCGCCACGCCGATTTCCTCGCGTTGCGACAGCGCCTGCATGCGCACGGTGTTAAAGACGGTGGCCAGCACCACGACCGCCACGCACGCGGCCAAAAATCCCAGCCCGATCCGCGCGAAGCGCAGGATGGCTTCCAGCCGCTGGACCCAGGCGCTGTCCAGCTGGACGAGGTCCACGTGGTTCCATTGCTTCCAGGCCGAGGCCAGCGTATCGGCGCGTCCGGCCAGGTTGTCGCCATCGGCCAGCGTGACGACGACCGCATCGGGCAGCGGATTGCCGGGCAGCACGGCCAGCGCCTCCTGCCAGGCGGGGTTGGCGCGCAGGTCGGCCAGCGCGCTTTCGCGGCCTACCACGCGCACGGCGCGCACGTCCTGCGGGTAGTCGTCCTTGATGCGCTTGGCCACGTCCGCGGCGGCGCCCGCCGGGGCGTCCACGCGCATGAAGACGGTGACTTCCGGCGTGACGGACATCTCCCGCGCCACGGGTTGCACCGACACCAGGATGGCGCTGCCCAAAAGCGGCAGCGCCAGCGCCAGCGCCATGACCAGCAGGTTGGCGAGCGAGGAAAAGGGTTGTTTGATCAGCCGGCGCAGCGTGACCAGCAGCGCGTAGCGATGTTGCCGCAGCCAGGCGTTCATGCGGACTCTCCCGGATGGCCAAGGCCTGGCTCGGTGCGGGCGGCGCGTGCCGACGCAGCCTGTGCGGCCATGCCGTCCGTGGGGGTGGCGGGGCCGTGGGAGTCGGCAAACTTGCCCGGCTCGATCCGCAGGGTGCGGGTGGCGTAGCGCGCCATGAGTTCCTGGTCGTGCGAGGCGATCAGCGTGGTGACGCCGACGCGGTTGAAGTCGCGGAACACGTTCATGATGCGTTGCGCGTTGTCGTGGTCGAGGTTGGCGGTGGGCTCGTCCGCAATCAGGATGGCGGGCCGGTTGACGATGGCCCGGGCGATGGCCAGGCGCTGCTGCTCGCCGCCCGAAAGCTCGATGGGGTTGAGGTCTTCCTTGCCCGACAGTCCGACCTTGTCCAGGGCGGCGCGGGCGCGCGACGCGGCGGAATCCCAGGGGTGGCCCTGTACCGCCAGCGGCAGCATCACGTTTTCGAACGCGCTTCGATCGAACAGCAGGTGGGTGTCCTGCAGGATGACGCCGACCGCGCGGCGCAGGTACGGCCGGGCGCGCGCAGGCAGCTTGTCCAGCCGCTGCCCGTTCACCTGGATGGACCCCCGGCTGGCGGGCTCAAGACCGCCGATCAGCTTGAGCAGCGTGGACTTGCCGGCGCCGGACGGCCCCGATACGAAAACGAACTCTCCCGCGCTCACGCGGAAGTTGATGTCGGCCAGAATATTGCGGCCGCGACCATACGATTTGAATACGTGCTGGAATTCGATCATGGCGGCTGTCAGATGAAGCCGCCATAGTAACTCGGGGACAGTAAGGTGGCCTACATCTCTTGGCGCGGTCGGAACCTGTGCGCATCATTCGGCCGGCTGAAACACATGTTCGCAAATCTGAAAGCGCGTCCCTGTTTTCTATCAAAAACAGCGTTTCATTTCATCCAGTGTCCCTATATTTCAAGGGAATTCCCGGATGCGCCGCGTGCTTTTCGGACGCTACCATCCGCCCCATGCGTGGGCCCAACCCGGCCCTTGCTTTGGATTCGCTTCATCCCACACGGAGATCACGATGAAAGTACTGAAACTCGCTGCCATTGGCGCTGCCCTGTTCGCTGCATCCTCGGCTGCCAATGCGGGCGCAACCTTCGATAACGTCAAGAAGAAAGGGTTTGTCCAGTGTGGGGTTTCGACGGGCATCCCGGGGTTCTCCATCGCCGACAGCAAGGGCGAATACAAGGGTATCGACGTGGACATGTGCCGCGCCATCGCCTCGACCATGTTCGGCGATGCCACCAAGGTCAAGTTCACGCCCCTGAACACCCAGCAACGCTTCACCGCGCTGCAATCCGGCGAAGTCGACGTGCTGACCCGCAACACCACCGTCACGCTGACCCGTGACACGACGCTGGGCCTGATCGGCGTGGGCGTGAACTACTACGACAGCCAGGGCGTCATGGTCTCCAAGGACCTGAACGTCAAGAGCGCCAAGGAACTGAACGGCGCCACCATCTGCGTGCAGCCGGGCACCACCACCGAACTGAACCTCGCCGACTGGTTCCGCAGCCAGAAGATCGAATTCAAGCCGGTCGTGATCGACAAGTACGACGAAATCATCCGCGCCTTCTCGGCCGGCCGTTGCGATGCCTTCACGACCGACAAGTCGCAGCTCGCCTCGACCCGCACGACGCTCGAGAACCCGGACAAGTTCGTCATCCTGCCGGAAGACTTCTCCAAGGAACCGCTGGGTCCCATGGTGCGCCAGGGCGACGAGCAGTGGTTCAACATCGTGCGCTGGTCGCTGAACGCCATGCTGGAAGCCGAGGAATACGGCATCACCAAGGCCAACGTGGACGAAATGCTCAAGAGCCCCAACCCCAACATCCAGCGCATCCTGGGCGTGACCCCGGGCATGGGCAAGAACCTGGGCGTGGACGACAAGTGGGCCTACAACATCATCAAGAGCGTGGGTAACTACGGCGAAAGCTTCGAAAACACGCTGGGCAAGAACAGCGCGATGAAGCTGGAGCGCGGCTTGAACGCTTCGTACAAGCAAGGTGGCTTGATGTACGGCTGGCCGGTGCGCTGACGCGCGGCTGCCTGGCATGGCGGAGCACGGCTCTCCGTCATGCCTAGGGCCTGTCTGCACAGGACGTGTATTCTGGACAGGCCCTAACCCGCCTTCGGGCGGGCGGCAGAAGTGGGTGGCGCGGCTTTTCGGGCCTGCCACCCGGTGTCCGACTTCTGTAGATTCATCATGATGACTCCCAACAAAAACGCCCCGATTTCGGCACCCCCACGGCGTCTGAACTGGAATGATCCCGGCGTGCGCTCCGTGGTCTACCAGGTCATTGCGCTGACCGCGGTAGCCTGGGCCGTGTGGTTCCTGGTTTCAAACACGCTCCACAACCTGTCCGTGCGCAACATCGCCACGGGCTTCGGCTTCCTGAACCGCGAGGCGGGCTTTGCCATCGGCGAAACCGCCATCGCCTATTCCCCCTCAGACACTTACGGCCGCGCGATCGTGGTCGGCCTGCTCAACACGCTGCGCGTGGCCGTCCTTGGCATCGTGCTGGCGACCATCCTCGGCACGCTCATCGGCATTGGCCGCCTGTCCAAGAACTGGCTGGTGGCCAAGATCACCTCTGTGTATGTCGAGGTGATGCGCAACGTGCCGCTGCTGCTGCAGCTCTTCTTCTGGTACGCGCTGATCACCGAGAACATGCCGGGGCCGCGCCAGGCGCACAATCCGCTGCCGGGCGTGTTCATTTCCAACCGTGGCCTGAAAGTGCCGGCGCTGGAAGGCAATTCGCTCGACTGGATGCTGGCCGGGCTGGGCCTGGCGATCGTCGCGATCATCGTCCTGGGCCACTACGGCAAGAAGCGCCATGAGGCCACCGGCCACATGTTCCCGCTGGGGCGCTGGGCCATTGGCCTTTTGATCGGCCTGCCGGTCATCGGCTGGCTGGTCAGCGGCGCGTCGCTGACGCTGGACATGCCTGAGCTCAAGGGCTTTAACTTCTCGGGTGGCCTGACGCTGTCGCCGGAATTCGCCGCGCTGCTGGCGGGTCTGGTGATCTACACCTCGGCGTTCATCGCCGAAGTGGTGCGCTCGGGCATCCAGGCGGTCAATAACGGCCAATGGGAAGCCGCGGGCTCGCTGGGCCTGCCGCGCTCGAAGGTGCTGCGCCTGGTGATCCTGCCGCAGGCGCTGCGCGTCATCATCCCCCCGATGACCAGCCAGTACCTGAACCTGACGAAGAACAGCTCGCTGGCCGTGGCCATCGGGTACCCCGACATCGTGTCGGTGGTGAACACGACACTGAACCAGACGGGCCAGGCCATCGAGGGCATTCTCATCATCATGGGCGCGTACCTCACGGTCAGCCTGTCGATCTCGATCTTCATGAACTGGTACAACAAGCGCATCGCGCTGGTGGAGCGTTGATATGAGCAGCACTACGCATACCCCCAGCGAAGCCCTGCCGCCGCCCAGCAACCAGACCGGAGCCTGGGCGTGGCTCAGGACACGTCTTTTCTCGTCGCCGCTGAACATCCTCATCACGGTGCTGCTCGCGTGGTTCCTGCTGATGGCGGTGCCGGCGCTGGTCGAGTGGGCCTTCATCAAGGCCAACTTCACCGCGTCCAACGCACAGGAGTGCCGTGCCTCGGGCGGCGCCTGCTGGGCGTTCATCATCGAAAAGCACCGGCTGATCCTGTTCGGCACCTATCCCTACGATGAACAATGGCGGCCGCTGATCGCCACCGTCATCCTGGTGGGCGTGATCGTCTGCAGCGGCATCCGCCGTTTCTGGAACTGGAAGCTTGCCGTCATCTGGACCGTGGGCCTGACGGCCGTGGCGCTCCTGATGTGGGGCGGCGTGTTCGGCCTGACCTACGTGGAAAACGCGCGCTGGGGCGGCCTGCCGCTGACGCTCATCCTGTCCACGTTCGGCATCGCCTTCGCGTTCCCGATCGGCGTGCTGCTGGCCTTGGGCCGGCGCTCGAAGATGCCGGCGATCAAGGCGCTGTGCGTCGTGTACATCGAGCTGATCCGCGGCGTGCCGCTCATCAGCCTGCTGTTCATGTCGTCGGTGATGCTGCCGCTGTTCCTGCCGGAAGGCTTTTCGATCGACAAGCTGCTGCGCGCGCAGATCGCCATCATCATGTTCGCCGCGGCCTACATCGCGGAAACGGTGCGGGGCGGTTTGCAGGCGATTCCGAAGGGGCAGTACGAGGGCGCGGATTCGCTGGGCCTGAACTACTGGCAGCAGATGCGCAAGATCATTCTGCCGCAGGCGCTCAAGATCGTGATTCCGCCGCTGGTCAGCATCTTCATCGCGCTGTTCAAGGACACGTCGCTGGTGGTGATCATCGGTATTTTCGACCTGACGCTGGCGGCCAAGGCAGCCTTGTCCGATGCGGCATGGCGCGGATTCGGGGTGGAAGCGTACCTGTTCATTTCGCTGATCTACTTCGTCTTCTGCTTCTCCATGTCCAAATACAGCCAGGCGCTTGAAAAACGCCTGGCCACGGGTCACGCACGCTAGCAATTTGCCGCGCGTCCGCCGCCAGGCGGGCGCGCACCGCGATACTTACGGGAGTACAGGCATGTCTGATGCCATTATTCGTTTGCAGGACGTGAACAAGTGGTACGGCCAGTTCCACGTGTTGCGCAACATCAACCTGGACGTGGCGCCAGGCGAGCGCATCGTGGTGTGCGGACCTTCGGGTTCGGGCAAGTCCACGATGATCCGCTGCATCAACCGCCTTGAAGAGCACCAGAAGGGCCACATCATTGTGGACGGCACGGAGCTCACCAATGACCTGAAGCACATCGAGACGATCCGCAAGGACGTGGGCATGGTGTTCCAGCACTTCAATCTTTTCCCGCACCTGACGGTGCTGGAAAACCTGACGCTGGGACCCATGTGGGTGCTGAAGAAGCCGCGCGCGGAAGCGGAAGCCACCGCAATGAAGTACCTGGAGCGCGTGCGCATTCCGGAGCAGGCCAAGAAGTTTCCGGGCCAGCTGTCGGGCGGCCAGCAGCAGCGCGTGGCGATCGCGCGGTCGTTGTGCATGAATCCCAAGATCATGCTGTTCGATGAGCCGACGTCGGCGCTGGATCCGGAAATGGTGAAGGAAGTGCTGGCCGTGATGGTGAGCCTGGCCCAGGAAAGCGGCATGACGATGATCTGCGTGACGCACGAAATGGGTTTTGCGCGCAAGGTCGCGAACCGCGTGATCTTCATGGACCGCGGCGAGATCATCGAACAGAAC
>JAEYVD010000063.1 GCA_023432075.1 Pseudomonadota bacterium
CGGCAACAACATCGAAGCCGTGTTCCACGGCGAAGCCCGGCGCAGCGCGCCGTCCGTCACGGTGACGTTCTGAACGGAGCGCGTCCGTGCAACTGCGCCATCTCCGGTATTTCGTGAAGATCGTCGAGGCGGGCAGTTTTTCCCGCGCGGCGGCGCTCATTCCGGTGGCGCAACCGGCGCTCAGCCAGCAGATCGCGGCGCTCGAAGAAGAACTGGGCGTGACGCTGCTGCACCGCAGTGCGCGGGGCGCACGTCCCACGGCCGCGGGCGCCGCGCTGTACACGGAAGCCGCGTCCATCCTGAGCCGCATGGAGCGCATCCCGCAGATCGTGCGCTCGCTGGGCGGCGACATCCAGGGCGTCGTGCGGATCGGCATGTCGTCCACGCTGGCGTCGTTCCTGGCGGGCGAACTGATGGAAAAGTGCAGGGCATCGCTGCCCAAGATCAGCTTGCGCTTTAGCAGCGACGCAAGCGGCCAGTTGGGGGCCCGCATCCGCGACAGCTCGCTCGACCTGGCGCTGGTGTTCGAGGACGAGCCCACCACCGGCTTCGCGCGCCAGCCGCTGTTCCGGCAGCGGCTGTTCGTGGTCAGCCCGCGCAAGCCGGGGCGCCGGCCTTGCACCATGCGCTTCGAGCAGCTGGCCGGCATGCCGCTCATTCTGCCCGCCCACCCCAACATGACGCGCAACCTGCTGGACCGGCTATTTTCCGAAGCCGGCATCGTGCCGCAGGTGGTCGCGGAAACCGAAGTCTTTTCGGGCATGCTGTCGGCGGTGCAGGCGGGCATCGGCCACACCATCCTGCCGCTTGGCGACTTCTCCGGCGCACCTGGGCACGCCATGGTGTCGGCCGCCCTGATCGAGCCGCCGGTCTATCTGACGGCGGCGGTCATCGCCTCCAGCGACGTGCCGCTGGCGCC
This sequence comes from Pseudomonadota bacterium, assembly GCA_023432075.1. GTDB lineage: Bacteria > Pseudomonadota > Gammaproteobacteria > Burkholderiales > Burkholderiaceae_B > Achromobacter. The sequence goes on from JAEYVD010000063.1 coordinate 920, forward strand.
GCCGGCCGAGGCGGTCCGGACGCTGCTCAGCGAATTCGTGATGCAGCACGTAGAGGAAAGGGGACTGGCCGGCGCGGAACCGCTGGTCTCCTGACGGCCCGCTAAAAGGCCATATCGGCAGCCGATACCCGCATATCGACATACTATTTTTTCTGCCGCGCCGTCAGGCGCAAAGTGCACTCCCATGCAGCAAACGCAATGTCTGCGGCCTGCAAAACAGGAGAGTGACGATGGCAAAGCTGGTTTATCGCGTGGTGTCCGCGTGCGGCGCGTTGGGATATGGATTCCCCCGTGAATCGCTGCAGAAGGCGCTGGAAGGGCGTATCGACGCCGTGATCTCGGATGCGGGTTCGATGGACGCCGGTCCGTATTACCTGGGCACGGGCACCGAATACTTCGAACGCGAGGCCGTGAAGGCGGACTTTCGCCACATGGTCGAGGCGGGCGAACGCATCGATGGACCGGTCATTTTGGGCAGCTGCGGCATGGCTGGCGGCAACCGCAACCTGGATTGGATGATTGACGTCGCCAAGGAAGTTTTTGATGAGCTGGGCGTGAAGGACCGCACCGTGGCCGTCATCCGGTCCGAACTGGACCCGGCCAGCGTGATCCGGGAGTTCCGGGCGGGCGCGCTGCGGCCCACGGGCGCGGGGCCCGAGCTGGACGCCGCGGCGCTGGAAGAGAGCACCATCGTGGGGCAGATGGGCGTGCATCCCCTCATCACCGCATTGGACAGCGGCGCAAAGTACGTGCTGGCCGGCCGGTCTTGCGACATTGCGCTGTTCGCGGCCGACATGATCCGCCGCGGCATCGATCCGGGGCTGGCCTATCACGTTGGCCATGTGCTGGAATGCGGCGCGCTGGCCTGCGACCCGGGCTCGCCGTCCGATTGCCTCGTCGCGGAAATCTACGACGACGGCACTGCGCTTTTCGTGGCGCCGGACCCGGGGCGGCGCTGCACGCCGTATTCGATTGCTGCGCACTCGCTCTACGAGGAAAGCCATCCCCAGCTCCAGTTCTATCCCGAAGGGATCCTGGCGATGGAACACACCGAGTTTTTCGCGCGCGATGCGCGCACCGCCGGCATCCGCAACAGCCAGTTCGTGCGGGCAGGCAAACCCTGGCCGTGGAGCATCAAGCTGGAAGGCGCGCGGCGGCTGGGCAAGCGCAAGGTGTCGCTGGTCCACCTGGACCCCGCGGACCTGCCGCGCGTGCCCGCCGATGTGCTGGTCTATGGCCGCAACGGCGTGCAGACCGTGCCGCTGCGCGAGGGCGAAGCGGAGCTGGGCCTGATCGTGGAAACCTGCGCGGCGACGCCCCAGGCGGCCGAAACGCTGGCCAGCCTGCTGACCCACTACCTGATCCACTACGGCTATGCCGGCCGCAAGGCCACCGCGGGCAACATTGCCTATCCGCTGTCGCCCAACCTGGTGAGCTTTCAGCGCGAGGACGGGCGGTATGGCGCGGTCGTTCCCAGCGGCACGCGCGATCCGGTGTTCCAGGCCAATTACCCGATGATCAAGGACGCCGTGCTCAAGCTGGTGCAGTCGGAGTTTCCGGACGCATTGCGCGCCGCAACGTGGAAGATCCATGAAGCCGACGCCAGCCGGCCGGTGGCGCTGGTTCGCACCATCGACCGCGACCCCGGGCAACTTGCCCAGCGGCATCAAGCCGACCTGAAACGCCTGTTGTCGCTGGCCGCCGCCCGTGACGGCTCGCGCCTGGACATGGACGCGGGCGACGCCTACGAATGGACGCTTTATCACCTCTTGCAGAACGAGGACATCATCAAGAACCGCATGTTTCCCATCACGTATTTCCGCGTCAACGGCGCGGCGTGGACGGAAAGCGGATCCGAGCGGCCGCGGTACGCGGACATCGGCATCACGGGCTACGAGGGCAACCTGGACGATCGCACGCTGTCCCTGATCGCCGACGCGCCGCCCGAAGGAGCGCCGCAGCGCGAACAGCCGCTGCTCGACATGGCCGTGGTGGTGCGCAGCAAGGACGCCGGCATCAACCGGCTGACGTTCGACATCGTGTTCAATTCCGCCGCCGATTACGAAGCCGCGCTGCGCTCGAACGTGTTCTGCGCGGCCAACGTGGCGCGTGTGCTGGGCGTGGCGCCCGAGCGCGTGGTGGGCACGTTCTTTGTGGACAGTTGCAATGCCATCAAGCTGACGATCGACCGCCCGAACATTTCGGCCTCGCCCGACGAGCGCGACGTGTTTGGCGCGCAGCAGCAGGCCGTCATCGAGCGCCTGTCGATACCGCATTACGCGGAACGGCTGGCGATGGCGTCGGCGTTGTAGCGCGCATCGCCCGGCCCGCCGCTCGCCCGAGGCCAGGGCGAACGGGGGGCTTGCCGTTTTCGAGGTGTCCCCGGTTTCATGCCAGAATGGCACGGTGTCCAACCGCCATCGAACCCCGAGAAGAATCCGATGAGACCTGGAATTCCCGCACTACGGTTGCTGTCCCTGGCTGGCTTGTTTGTGTTGTCCGCGCCTGCGCTGGCCATCGATTGCAAGAAGGCCGCCACGGGCGTCGAAAAGCTGATCTGTGCCGACCGCGAAGCCGTTTCCGCCGACGCAGCGTTGAACCGCAACTACAGCGCGCTCTTGAAGGCGGCGCCCGATGCCGAAATTCGCACCATGCTGGTCGACGGCCAGAAGCGTTGGCTGGCGGCGCGCGACAACGCACTGGAAAGATTGATCGAGTCGCCCGACTTGCTGCCTGACGGCAAAACCCCCGCACAGGCGGCGCGCAGCCTGATTCTTGCGCGCAGCGCCGAGTTCACGGAAAAGGCCAAGGGGTCTGACACGCCGGTCCTGATCGCGCGGGCGCTGGAACAGCGCAAGTTCCGGGCGCAGTTCACCGGCGGCCCGTTTGCCGGCTTCGCGTCGTCGTGCGACGTGCTGCCGCCCGACTACAACAACTACGCCTGCTTTGCCACC
>JAEYVD010000092.1 GCA_023432075.1 Pseudomonadota bacterium
ACCGACGCCGCGTTGTCGGGCAGCGGCAGCAGCGCCGGCACGATCAGCAGGAACGCGTACAACGCGACAATGCCCCACTGCAGCTTGCGCAACAGCGGGGCATGGTCACGGAGGAAGTCGGCGATGCGGGAGGTTGCCCTCCCGAGTGCAGCAGCCATGGTCAAACCTTCAAATATTCAGTCCGGGAAAAAACCGGAATCAGGATGCTCCCCGGGCGGCGGCCACGGGTGCGGGCCGTCCGCCCGCCCGGCGCAGCAGCGCCCAGAGGAGGATCCAGTAAGCCGCCCACAGCAGCACCGAGGTCAGCGCCGGCAGCGCGCGGTAACCCGCGAAGTCGGCCAGCACCTTGCCCACGCCCGTGCTGTCGCTGAGCAGCCAGGAACTGTCCCACACCGGGTCCACGAGGGTCGGCAGGACATCCAGGGAAATCAGGTGATCCAGCCCGCCCACCAGCAGCGAGCCGGCCAGGAGCAGCAGCAGGATTTCGGTCACGAAGAAGAAGCGGCGCCACGTGATGAGCTTGCCCCCCAGTTGCAGCAGCCAGAACGTCAGCAACGCCACGGCGAAACCGGCGACGCCGGCGACAGCCAGCATCAGCATGTCGCTTCCGCCCTCGCCCGCCGACACCGTGCCGTACAGAAACACCACGGTCTCGCTGCCTTCGCGGGCGACGGCGATGGCGACCAGCACCAAGAGGCCCCACCAGTTGTCATTCGCCACCGAGGTGCGCGCCCCGCTTTCGAGTTCGCCCTTGAGCGTGCGGCCGTGCTTTTTCATCCACACGACCATCTGCACCACCAGCGCGCATGCCGCCAGCGACATGATGGCCTGGAACCATTCCTGACCTTCATCGCTGAGCCAGGAGGACACGCCCAGCAGCACCAGCGCCAGCGCGAAGGCCAGCGCCAGCCCCGCCGCGACCCCGCCCCACAGGTAGGGCAGTCCGCGCTTGCCTTCCGGCGTGGCGCGCAGCCAGGTGTACAGGATGCCCACCACGAGCAGGGCTTCGACGCTTTCGCGCCAGACGATGAAAAGTACCTGTTCCATGCTTTGGTGCCGCGTTATTCCTTGGGCTTGACGACCAAGGTGCCTTTCACGCTCTGGTGAAAGTCGTCAAAAAAGGGATACTCGCCCGGACGCGAGATGGTGATGACCACAAAGGACTTCACTCCCGGCCCCAGGACTTTTTCCTTGCGCAGCGGAATGCTTTCGAATTCCACCGGCTCATTGCTTTCATTGATGAGTTCGATCTTGAAGCGGCCCGCCGGGACTTCGAGCGTGGCAGGCTCGAACGTGCCGTCGGGCTTGAACCGCAAGGTGAACGTGGGCAGCTCGTCCGCCTGCGCGGGCGCCATGCCCGCCACGCCGGCCAGGCCGATCAGCATTGCGGCAAGTACGCGAAGCAGGCGGCGCACGATCAGTAACCGCCCTTCTTGCCGGTGCCGGCGTACACAAATTCATATTCCAGGTCGAACGGCTCAAACCAGTCGGCCACGCCGGTTTCTTTGTCGATGTGGCGGCCGAAGTGGCTCATCTTGTTCGCCGTCGGCGGCAGGATCGTGTACTTGAGCTTGTACTTGCCCGGGCCTTCCAACTTGATGTTTTCGCCGTAGTGCGGGCCGTCGTTGGCGACCATCGGCATGAACGTGCCCTTTTGCACGTTCTGGCTGCCGACCTTCTGGATCTCGTAGTTCACGACCAGGTAAGGCACCCATTCGCCTTCCGGAAAGCCCGTCTTGTTGCCGGCGGTGGCGTGGATGTCGGCCTCCAGGTGCACGTCGGAATCCTTGGCCGGACGCATCATTCCGGGCGGATCCATTTCGATCGGCTGCAGATACACCGCGCCAATTTCCATCCCGCCCTTCTCGACAGGCTTGCCGATGGGGTATTCGGCCGCATGGGCGGCGGACACGCTCAACGCGACAATGGCCAGCGCCAAGGCTTTCTTGATCATGTGCATAATCCTTGAGACACAAAAGAAAATAGCGGCTCTCAAAACACAAACAAGAACCGTTTTCATTAATTTAGTGGATTTTGCTGACACAACCCTGAACCCGGGCCGACTATAAGTGCCGGATCATTGCGTTCGGTCAATTGGCAAAAAGCCGCCCCGGCATTCGCCAAGGCGGCTTTTTTGCAATGACGCGGGCCACACTGGCCCGGCATCCGGCGGAATTACTTGCGGCCGGAGCCCGGGTTGCTGCCCGGCGTGAACGGGAAGGTCGAGAACATGGCGCGGGTCTGATCCTGCATCTGGTCCTGCATCTGCACGAACAGATTTTTGCTCTGGTCGATGTAGTTGTTCATCATGTTCTGCAGCATCGGCGTCTGCACATTCATGAACTGCGTCCAGGCTTCCGGTCCGAACTGGCTGCCGTACAGGCCCTTGGACTGCTCGGCCATGCGCTGCTGGATCTCCATGAACGCCTGGATGTTCTTTTCGAGGTAAGAACCCATGATGCCTTGCATGGCGTGGCCGTAGAAACGGATGATCTGCGACAGCATGTTCGAAGAGAACATGGGCATGCCGCCGCTCTCCTCTTCAAGAATGATCTGCAAGAGGATGCTGCGCGTGAGGTCTTCGCTGCTCTTGGCGTCGACGACCTGGAATTCCTCGTTGGCCAGGACCAGTTGCTTGACATCTGCCAGGGTGATGTAGGTGCTGGTCCGGGTGTCGTATAAACGACGGTTGGGGTATTTTTTAATCAGGCGCAGGCTGGCGCCGGGTTGTGCTTGCGTCATGGTTGTCCCCGGATCGGGCGATCTCTTTAGGCTTCGAATAATGTGAGTGTAATGCCGTACGGCCCTCTGCCCGAAGCCGTACAGCGCCAGCGGGCCGCCCAGGGGCGGCCCACGTCGCGTCAGCCCATGTGCAGGCCGCCGTTCAGCGAGAAATCCGCGCCGGTCGAAAAGCCGGATTCATCGGACGCCAGCCACGAGGTCATGGAGGCGATTTCCTCCGGCGTGCCAAGGCGGCGCACCGGAATCGTGGCGACGATCTTTTCCAGCACGTCGGGCCGGATGGCGCGAACCATGTCGGTGCCGATGTACCCCGGCGAGATCGTGTTGACGGTCACACCCTTGCTGGCCACTTCCTGCGCCAGCGCCATCGTGAACCCATGGATGCCGGCCTTTGCCGTGGAGTAGTTGGTCTGGCCGAACTGCCCCTTCTGGCCATTGACCGAACTGATGTTGATGATCCGCCCCCACTGGCGCTCGACCATGCCGTCGATGACCTGCTTGGTCACGTTGAACAGGCTGTTCAGGTTGGTGTCGATGACCGCGCGCCAATCGTCGGCGCTCATCTTCCGGAACAACCCGTCGCGCGTGATGCCCGCGTTGTTGACCAGCACATCCACCGGCCCGAGGTCGGCCGTCACCTTTTCAAAGGCGGCAACGGTGGAGTCCCAATCGGACACGTTGCCCACCGACGCGTAGAACGTAAAACCCTGTGCGGCCTGCTCATCCAGCCATTGCTGGTAATTGCGGCTGGGGCCGCAACCTGCCACGACGCGAAAGCCATCCTTGGCCAAGCGCTGGCAAATAGAGGTGCCGATCCCGCCCATCCCGCCTGTTACGTAAGCCAGTTTTCCGCTCATTGGACTTCCTCCTGTGTGCGACGGACGCCTCGTTGATTAAACATCTTTCTGCCGGGGACC
>JAEYVD010000097.1 GCA_023432075.1 Pseudomonadota bacterium
CTTCCACGGCCGAGATGTTCTCGCCGCTGCGGCGGATGACGTTCTTCTTGCGGTCGACAAAGCGCAGGGCGCCGTCGGCCTCGCGGCGCACGATGTCGCCGGTGTGGAACCAGCCGCCTTCCCAGGCTTCGTTGGTGGCGGCGTCGTCCTTCAGGTAGCCGGCAAAAAAGCCATAGCGCGGATCCTCTCCAGCATGGCGCACCAGCAGTTCGCCCGGTTCGCCGATGGCGGCCGGTTCGCCCGCGTCGGTCACGATGCGCACCTCAACGTCAGCTTCCTCGCTGCCGAAGCTGCTGGTCCCGACGTGGCGCGGTTCCTGGTTGGCGATGATGACGGCGCCCGCGCCGGTCTCGGTCATGGCCCAGGCCTCCAGCAGCGGAAAGCCGAAGCGCGCCTCGAAGGGCGCATGCAGCTTGCGGTCCACGCCCGCGCCAAAGCCGAAGCGGATCGCCGGCTGCAGATCCTGCGGGGAAGGCTCGGCCTTCATCAGGATGGCGGGCATGACGCCCAGGTAGTGCAGCACGGTGGCGCGCGATTCGCGCACGCTGTCCCACCACGAGCGCGGGTGAAAGCGGTCCAGCGGGATCAGGCAGCCGCCCGTCAGCACCATCGCCATCGCGGAGTAGGCCATGGCGTTCATGTGCACCAGCGGCAGCGGCGTCAGCATGCGTTCCTGGCCGGGCCGCAGCGCGGCCAGTCCGCCGATGCGGGCGTACCAGCCGCCCGCATGCAGGAAATAGCGGTTGGGCAGGATGCAGCCTTTGGGCCGGCCGGTGGTGCCGGACGTATAAAGCAGCGCGCACTCGGTCAGTTCGGAAGGCGGCATGCCTTGCTGGGGCGCGGGGAAGGGCGCGGCGGGCGGCGCGTCGTCCGGGCCCATCACGCGCAGTTCCCGGCCCGCCCGGGCCGCTGCCGCCAGCAGGTCCGCGTGGCGTCCCGGCAGCGCGACTGCCAGCGCGATCTCGGAATGGCCGGCCAGATACTCCAGTTCGGCCGCGCGCAGGTCCGGATTGATCGGGACGACCGACACGCCCAGCGCATTGAGCGCAAACCAGTGCAGGAAGAACGCGGGCCGGTTTTCCAGCAGCAGGCCGGCGCGGTGGCCGTGGCCATAGCCCGCCTTTTCATAGGCGGCGCGCAGCGTCTCGATGGCGTCGGCCGCCTTGCCGTAGGTCAGTTCGCCGGCTTCGATGCCATAGGCGTGCGCCGTTTCGGGCAGGATGCACAGGAACGGCTGGCCGCCGTGGCGGGATGCGGTGTCGGCAAAGGCCTGGTGGACGGTGGCGGTCACGGTCCGCTCCTACATGAACAGTTGGATGTTGCCGAAGGCCGCGTCGCAGTTGACGAGGTCCACGCGTTTCAGGCGGATGCGCAGCGCGCCGTCCTGTTCCACCAGGTGATGCGTGGCCCAGCCCGCAAAGAGGGTCTGCGTGTCCTGCCGCGTTTCGACGTAATGGAAGGCGGTGCGCACGACGTGACGCCCTTCTGCGGGCGCGGATTCGGGATGGCCATGTTCCACCGTGGGCGCCTGCAGCAGGTGATGGCAGCGGCTCTTGGGCTGCTGCGAGAACGTGCGCTGTCCCGCCAGGCGCTCGACACGCACGCGCAGCAGCAGCTTGTCCTCGTACATCAGCGAGGCGTGCAGCTTCGCATCGGTCTGGCCGTGCGCCAGCGGCATCCAGTAATAGCCGTCGTCGGTGTACAGGTTCAGCCAGTCCTCGAAGCGCAGCTCGTCCAGCATGCGCGCCTCGGCGTAGACAAAATCGATCAACTCGCGGTCGCTTGCGCTCATACCGACTCCGATCCGGTCATGTAGCGGCCCCATGCGCGGTACTGGTTGCGCATCTGCCATTCGTTGGTGCCATTGGTGACGACGTTCTTCTGGTCCGCTTCGCCGGGCGCGTAGAGCCGTCCCACGTTGACCCAGTCGCGTGCGCGCGAGTGCAGGCCGTCCTGGGCGCGTTCGTACATTTCCAGGTCGTCGTGGCCCACCACGGACGTCGGCGCGTTGATGAGCCGGTTGTACATGAGCGTGCGCTCCAGCAGCAGGTCCGGCGCGCCCACCAGGCGGAACGTCCAGGATTCCACCAGCGTGCGGTCGGCGGCGATCGGCTTGAAGATCCGCAGCGTCTGGATCGGCCCCTTGACCATGATGTTGGGGAAGTACACCGTGTTGTGGCGCACGTCGCCCAGGATCGCCTTGGCGCGGTCTTCGCCGTAGGCCTGCACCATCGAATCCCAATAGCCCGGGACGCCCGAATACGAGGCGTGGATGGAGTCGGAAACGCCGGTGTGCCCGTGCCCGTTTTCCCAGACGCGGATGCCCATGTTCTCGAAGAACTCGTAGGGAGAGATGAACGGCGCGAACAGCTCGACCGCCATCGGCTTGGGCGTGCCTTCGGGCGCCTGTTCCCAGACCTTGACCGCCGTGCCCGCCGAGGATTCGTGCGCGACCATCGGATGGCAGGTGTCGGTCTGGTTGTCGACCAGCATCTTCCAGTTGCAGCGGTGCATGTAGCGCAGCACGCCGCCGGCGACCTCAAGGCGGCCTTCGGGCGAACGGTCGACCATGTTGTCCAGCGTCGAAAGCGAATCGCCGAAGAATTCCTCGAAGGACTGGCCCTCGGGGTTCAGGCGGCAGAAGACGAAGCCGCGATGGTTGCGCACGTCTTTCACGGCGGCCATGCCCTGGCTGGCTTCGCAGTTTTCCAGGCCGGTGTTCTCGTAGCCTTTTTTCAGCGGGATCGACAGCAGGCTGCCGTCTGTCTTGAACGTCCAGGCGTGATAAGGGCAGCGAAAGAACTTGCCCGTGTTGCCGCAGGCCTCGCCCGCGACCATGGTGCCCTTGTGCGGGCAGCGGTTGTGCAGCACGCGCACGCTTTTGTCGCTGTGGCGGACCATCACCACCGGCTGGTTGCCGACGGTGGTGGTGATGTAGTCGCCCGGGTTGGGGACCTGGCTGTCATGGCCGACAAAGACCCAGGTGTTGGCGTACAGGCGTTCCATTTCCAGGTCGAACAGTTCCTGGTCGATGAAAAGGTCCTTGTGCACCTCGGTGTCGCGGAGCAGCGCGCGGATGGCGTCGGGATTGTCGCGGTATTTGCCCATGGTCGCTTCCTTGTCGGGGACTACAGGTCCAGCACCAGGCGCGCGGACTTGGCGCGCGAGATGCAGATCTGGATGATCTTGCCGCTCGCCTTCTCGGTGTCGGACAGGTAATAGTCGCGGTGGTCGGGCTCGCCTTCCAGCACGGTGGCCTGGCACACGCCGCATTCGCCGCGCTTGCAGTCGACCATCGGGTCGCAGCCTTCTTCTTCCATCACCTCGACGATGGTCTTGTCGGCGGGAATCGTCAGCACACGGCCGGACTGGCGCAGTTCAACCTCGAAGGCCTGGTCGCCGGCTTGCGGCGCGGCCGTCGCGAAAAGCTCGAAATGAATGTGGGCGTCGGGCCAGTGGCGCACGTGCGCGCCCTGGATGACGGCGTCGATCAGCCCCTTGGGACCGCAGACGTACAGGTGCTGGCGCGGCGTGGCCGACGCCAGCAGCGCCTGCAGGTCGAACCGGCTCGCGGGATCGTCGTCGGCGTGCAGCGTCAGGTCGCCGCCCGCCAGCGCCTGCAGCTCGGTCAGGAAGGCAAGCTGGTCCTTGCTGCGGCCGCAGTAATGCAGATGGAACGCGCGGCCGGCGGACTTGAGCGCGGCGGCCATGGACGCAATCGGCGTGATGCCGATGCCGCCTGCAATCAGAATGACCGGCTCGTCGCCGGCAGGCGATTCGTGCAGCGGAAAGTCGTTCTTCGGGCCTTCCACGGTCAGCACGTCGCCCTCCGACAGCGCGTGCATGTGGCGCGATCCGCCCTGGCTGGTTTCTTCCAGCCGCACGCCCAGGCGGTACTCGGCCGGTTCGGCAAAGCGTCCCGCCTCGGGCGCCAGCTGCACCAGCGAATAGCAGCGCGGGTCGCGCAGGCCGGGGATCGTCACCTTCAGGTGCGCGCCGGGGCCGAAGGCGGGCAGCGCGCCGCCGTCTTCGCGCGCCAGCCGGAACGAGCGGATCAGCGGCGATTCCTGCCGGACTTCCCGGACGATCAGTTTGAGTGTCTGCACGATGTCTGTCTCTTTCAGGTGGCGGCCTCAGGCGGCCAGTTTTTCCGCAATCTGGCGTTCCATGGGCTCGCACTTCACGTTGGCAAGCGCCGTGTCGCGCAGCGCGCGCAGCGCGTCGGCGGCATCGGGACGGCCGGCCAGCTGGTCCGCCGCCGCAATGAGCTGCCGGTACTTGCCGCCGCCGCGCACATGGGTATCGCTGTAGCCCTTGACCAGGCGGCGGCAGTTGACGGTCTCGACCGCCAGCGCGTAGTCGCGCGGCGCCAGCCGGGCTACCAGCGCCAGCCACGTTTCCAGGGATTCGGCCTCGATCTGGTGGCGCAACGTGCCGCGCCGGAAGCGCCGCATGCCGGCCAGCGTGTACAGCATCAGGAATCCGCCCAGCGTGCCGCTGCGCAGGCGGCGGCCCTTGCCGAGCCGGCGCTCCACGAAGCCGCCGAAGGCCTTGGAGCCCTCCAGCCAGCGGCCCAGCCGCACCGGCAGGGTGCCGCAGATTTCTTCCAGCCGGGGGTGCATGAATTCGGTGGTGTCCACGAGCTGGCCGGGGCGCGCGCCGACTTCCGAACGCACACGGTCAAAGCGCGTGCCGCGCGTCTTCAGGTCCGCCACGCGGATCACGTCGTCGTACGCCATGGCCGTGGCCACGTAGCGCGCGGCGGCACAGGTCAGCGCCCATTGGCGGGCGTCGCCGCCGTGCTGCGCGTCCAGGTCGCGGATCGCCTTCATGCGGCGCAGGTAGTCTTCGGCATAGGCCAGGTCCTGGAACTCGATCTGGCGGCGCACGCCCGCGGTCAGCATGGGCTGCGCACAGGCCGGAAAGTCGCGCCGGATGGCGTCCAGCAAGGCCTGCGCGCGCGGGCTGGCGGCGCGCTCGGGCACGGGCGGAACGGGACGTGCGAGGTCGATGGCGGCGGGCGCGTCCGGCGCCTTGGCGGCCGACTCGAAGCCCAGTGCAAAGGCGCGCAGGCTCGCGTCCACGCCGAGGCCCGCGCGCCGCACGGTGGCCTCGAAGTCGTCGCGGCTAAAGGGCAGGGCGCCGCTGCCGGCCACCGCCCCAAAAAGGCTGGCGCTGATGACGCTGCCGGCACGGTCCGCCAGATCCTGCAGGTCGAAGCACAGGAAGCGGCGCGCGGCGGCGCGTCCAGCTTCCAGCACCTTGTTCGGGTCCGCGATCCCGTTGCCGGGCGCGGACTTTTCGCTGACTGCAAAGCTGCGGTGCGACGACGCGATCAGGACCGTGCGTTCGGGCGTCACGAGACCGCGCTGGATGGCGCGGCCGCCTTCCATCAGTTCGGCGGCCACCACCAGGTCCACGTCGCCCGGCGTGGGCATCAGCGCCAGCGCCGGCTGGCGGCCGGCGCGCTGCACGTCGGCCTCGGGCAGCAGCTCCAGGTAGTAGATCGTGGCGCCGGTGCGCTGCGCCACGCCCGGCACCGAGGTGGTCTGCGCCCACCAGCCCGCGTGCTCGGCCATGTCGACGATCCAGTCGGCCAGCACGCCGCCGCCTTGGCCGCCCATGGCCAGGATGGCGATCTTGATGGGGTTGCCTTGTTGCATCACCGCCGCGTTCATGGTGCTGGGTTCCTCAAAGGGCGTCGTGCGCCAGGCGCGCCGCGCGGCGCCGTTGCAGAAAGCCGATCACCGCGCCGCGCAGGCGCGCCACGAAGCGGTCGGCGCCGGTCGGGTTGTGGATGATGTCGGCGCGGTAGAACGATGGGCACAGCACGGCCGCATGCGCGACCTCGCCACAGTTGCCGCAGCCCACGCAGCTGCTTTCCACGTGCGCGACCGGGTCTTCCTTGAGGGGATCGCCGCTGTCCTTGACCGTCAGCGACGGGCAGCCGGACAGCCGGATACAGGCGTGGTCGCCCGTGCAGACATCCGGATCCACGCCAAAGCGTTCCTTCACGAC
>JAEYVD010000115.1 GCA_023432075.1 Pseudomonadota bacterium
ACGTGATCCACGAATTCCACGGGCGCCGCGCCCGTGCCGCCTTCCGCGCCGTCCACCACGATGAAGTCAGGGGTGATGCCGGTTTCAAGCATCGCCTTGACGATGGCGAACCACTCCCAGGGATGCCCCACACAGAACTTGAAGCCGACGGGCTTGCCGCCGGAGAGCTCGCGCAGGCGCGCCACAAATTTCATCAGGCCGATCGGGGAGTCGAACGCGGAATGGCTGGCGGGCGAATTGCAGTCCTGCCAAGGCGCCACGCCCCGCGCCTCGGCGATTTCGATCGTCACCTTGCCCGCCGGCAGGATGCCGCCGTGGCCCGGCTTGGCGCCTTGCGACAGCTTGATTTCGATCATCTTGACCTGCGGCGTACAGGCGTTGCGCACGAAGGCTTCTTCCGAAAACGCGCCGTGCTCGTCGCGGCAACCGAAGTAGCCCGAGCCGATGTTCCAGACCAGGCTGCCGCCCGGCTGGCGATGGTAGCGGCTGATGCCGCCTTCGCCCGTGTCATGGGCAAAGTCGCCTTGCCGCGCGCCTTCGTTCAGGGCCAGCACCGCGTTGGCAGACAGCGCGCCAAAGCTCATGGCCGACACATTGAACACCGACATGGAATAGGGCTGCGTGCAGTCAGGCCCGCCCACGGTGACGCGAAAGTCCGTGTCGTTGATATGCGAGGGCGACATGGAATGGTTGATCCATTCGTAGCGGTCGCCGTAGACGTCTTCCTGCGTGCCGAAGGGGCGCTTGTCGATCTCGCGCTTGGCGCGCTGGTAGACGATGGAACGCTGCGCGCGCGAAAACGGCGAGGCCTGCGTGTCGTCCTCCAGGAAGTACTGACGGATCTCGGGCCGGATGAATTCGAACAGGAATCGCAGGTTGCCGATGACCGGATAGTTGCGGCGGATGGCGTGCCGCGGCTGGATCAGGTCGTACACGCCCAGCGCGCCCAGCAGCGCCAGCGGCACGGCTGCCGCAAGCCACCACAAGGACGCGGTGGCGGCCAGGGCCGCGGTGATCGCCGCGCCTGCAAGGGTCAACAGAAAGGCCGTGAAGCGGCCGGCTATCCAATTCATGTCCGTCTCCGTTTTTCGGAATGGAGCAACCATACACCAGCGCCGCTGGCTGCCGGATGAATGGCGGGACGCACGCGCATGCGCTGGCGAGGGCCTGGCGCAGCCGTGGGGAAGGCTGGCAGGCGCATGTTTACTGGCTTGGCGGCAAGGCAAAAAAAATGGCCCCCTGCATCAGGAGGCCATTGCTGGAACTCTGTTTCTCAGCAGCTGGACGCCGGCGGCGACTTTTCGACGGCCAGGCCGAAGAGCGGACGCAGGTGCACGCCCAGTGCGCTGCCGGCGAACGCGGCCGGCAGCCACAGCCAGGCATGCAGGCTGCCCGACAGGATGCCGCTGAAGTAGGCGCCGATGTTGCAGCCGAAGGCCAGGCGCGAGCCATAGCCGAGCAGCAGGCCGCCGATCACGGCGCCCGCGAGCGAGCGTGCCGGCACCTTCCAGACGGGGGCGAACTTGCCTGCCGCGCTGGCGGCGGCCAGCGCGCCCAGCATGAGACCGATGTCCATGACGGTGGTGACGTCCTGGCGCAACGGCGCGGCCAGCGACGGCTGCTTGGCCCAGTAGGCCCAGGTGGCGACGTCGCCGCCCAAGGCATCCAGCGTCTTGGCGCCCCACAAGGCGAAGGCGGACGTAATGCCCCAGGGGCGTCCGGCCAGCGCCAGCGTTGCGAAGTTCAGCACGACGAGCGCCACGCCGCCCCACACGAGGGGCCACGGACCCTGCAGCAGCGAAACGGGGCGAGCCGTGCGCGAGGCGAAGGAAATTACGTGGCCATGACGGCGCTTTTCCAGCGCGGTGGCGATCCAGGCGATCAGCGCAAAGACGGCCAGATTGACGAGGATTGCAGGCGCCAGACCCCAGGTCTTGATGAGCGACGTGGGCGCCAGCGCCGGCAGGCTGGACCACCAGCCGAAGTTGGCCGTGGCGATGACCGAGCCCACGATGAAGAACAGCAGCGTCACCACCATGCGGGTGTTGCCGCCGCCCACCGCGAAGAGCGTGCCCGACGCGCATCCGCCGCCCAGCTGCATGCCGATGCCGAACAGGAATGCGCCCAGCAAGACCGATACGCCCGGGGGCGACACGAAGCCGTTGACCGGCTGGCCGAACAGCGTGCCGGCGGCAAGGAAGGGGAAGAACAGCAGCACGCCCACGGCGAGCATCAGCATCTGCGCGCGCAGGCCGGCCCCGCGGCGGTCCGACACGAACACGCGCCAGGCTTGCGTGAAACCGAACGACGCGTGGTACAGCGTGACGCCAAGCAGCGCGCCGACCACCCACAGCGCGCCCTGGCGCCAACTGACGGTCTGGTTGAGGTACAGGGCGCCGGCCAGGACCAGCAGCACCGCAATCCAGAGCGGCTTGCGATTGATATGGATGGGCGGCAGGGCCGAGGGCAGCGGCAGGGAGGAGGCGTTGGCGCTCATGAAAATCCCGAGGATCAAGACGTAAATGCAAACGGGTGCGAGAGGCGCACCCGTGGGAATAGGCGTCAGTCTAGTCCTGCCGGTAAATTTCTCAAACCAAGGATTTGTGCTTTAACAATAACTTTAAGTTATATAAGGCGGCGGTAGGTTCACGAGACGGGGTGCGCGCTGATCCATGCGACCAGCAGGCTGACCGTCAGCACCGACGCCACGGTGCTGACGAGGATGGCGCGCGAGGTCACGCGCGCGTCGCGTCCATACATCTTGGCCAGCATGAATGGCCCGGTGCCGATGGGCAGCGCGCTCATCAGCACGGCGGTCCAGGCCCACAGCGGCGGCATCGAGAACACGTAGAACGCCAGCACTGCGGTGGCGGCCGGTTGCAGGAGCAGCTTGCCCAGCACCAGGCGCATCACGCCCGGCCCGGCGCTGGCGGTTTCCGTCTGCGCAAGAAAAAGGCCGATGGTCACCAGCGCGCATGGGCTGGCGGACGCGCCCAGCAAGGCCACATAGCGGTCCACACCGTCGGGCAGCGCGACGCCGGTAGCCGCCCAGGCAAGACCCAGGACCGGGGCGGCCAGCAGCGGATTGCGGATCAGGGCGCGGCCCACCTTCAGCAGCGTGGCCGTCAGGTTGGGCGTCTGCTGCCGATCGAATTCGATGAGCGCGATGGCAAATCCGAAAAGCACGCTTGCGGTGAGCAGCGTGGTGAAGGTGGCGGGCGCCAGGCTGTCGGCGCCAAGCAGCGCCAGGCACAGCGGAATGCCCATGTAGCCAGCGTTGGCGTAGGAAGCCGCCAGGCCTTCGATGCTGCGGTCGGTGAGCGTCTGCGGGCCGCGCCGGCGCGCCAGGAACGAAACCACGAAGGTGATGGCGATGCCGCCGGCGAATGCGCCGACGAAGCCCCAGTGCGCCATCTGCGCCAGGTCCACCTGCGTCATCGCGCGGAACAGCAGCGCGGGCAGGGACAGGTACACGACGTAGCGATTCAGCGCGTCGGTCGCATGAGTGCCCAGGATACGCCAGCGGGCAGCCAGCCAGCCGGTCAGTATCAACGCAAAGACCGGCAGGGCGGCGGTGACGACGGCGTTCATGGGCAAGGGCGCGTGGGCGGAAAGGCGGTCATTCTACCGGGCGGCGCTGGCCGGTTTGCGAGTGACCAGCAGGATGCCCAGCGCGGCCAGCGCCATGCCGGGCCAGGCCAGCGGGGGAATGGGTTCGCGCAGGATCAGCAGCGCAATGATTGCCGTGCAGGGCGGCACCAGGAAAAACAGCGCGGACACGCGCGAGGCCTCGCCGTGGCGGATCATGGCCAGCAGCAAGGTGATGGCAACCAGGGAGTTGCCGACCACCAGATAGGCCAGCGAGCCGAGCAAGGGGCCGGTCCATTCGATGCGCATGGGTTCCAGCCAGAACGCCAACGGCGCGGACACGGCAAGGCCCACGCCATACTGGACGAAGTTGGAGGCGACGGGATGGATCTGCGTGCCGAAGCGCTTTTCGTAGAGCGTGCCGCCCGTGAGGCAGAGCAGCGCGCCGACCGCGAACGCCAGCCCCAGCGGCGCCAGCACGTCGATCGAGGCCTTGGCCACGATCACGAGCGCGGCGCCCGCCACGCCCAGCGCCAGGCCGGCCCATCGCCGGGCGTCGACGCGTTCATGCGCGAGCGCGGGCGCCAGCAGGCCGATGAGGATGGGTTGAAGCGAGGTGATGAGGGCCACGCCGCCCGCCGACATTCCCTGCTTGAGCGAGAGGTAGGTGAAGCAGAAGTAGCCGGCCTGCAGCAGCAGGCCCACCATCGCCAGGTGACCCCATGCGCTGGCCCGCGTGGGCAACAGCGGCCGCAGCGCCAGCA
>JAEYVD010000116.1 GCA_023432075.1 Pseudomonadota bacterium
ATGCTGCGCGCCCTGGACCTGGAACCCGTGCTGATGCGCTTTGAAAAAGAGCGCGACGACGAGCGCGCCGAATTTGCCGATTCGCTGCGGCGCAAGGTGATGGCCGCCGCGTCGTTGCGCCAGGCCGCCGAGGAGATCATCGTCCAGCTTGCACAGCATTTTTCGTGGGACCACGTGGCGCTGTATCGCGTCAACCGCCAGGACAAGCGCTTCGAGGTCGTCACCCAGCACAGTCTGGCGCCGGCCTACGCGCTGCCGGACGGTTACCAGCAGCCCACCTCGCAGGGCATGCTGGGCGCCACCCTGGCGCAGGGCTGCCTTCTGGCGGTGGACGACATCGGCAACCCGGCCTACGCGCAACACGGCTACGGGGGCCCGAAGCGGCCGCTTCGCTCGGCCATGACCGTGCCCATACACCTGAACGGCCGGATACGGTGGCTGCTTGACGTGGAATCGTCGGTCTCGCACGCCTTCAAGGGGCCGGACATCGATGACCTGCTACAGATCATCGCGTCGCTGGAAGAGGGCCTGGCGCAGCATCTGCTCAATCAGACCAAGCAAAGCCTGATGGCGGAAACCGAACAGGCCGTGGTGTTCGTGGGCCGCGAGGGCGCCGTCATCGAGATGAACCGCGTGGCAAGCGACATGCTGGGCGCCGAACCGCGGCGCGGGCGCAGCCTGGACGAGGCCCCGGCGATCACGGACTACGCGATTGCGGGCGACGAAGCCACGCTGGGCATCCTGACCTCCCCCTTCACCGTCAAGCGCGAACGCATCGAACTGCTGGACAGCACGGGCCAGCCCCGTTCCGTGCTGGCCACGCGCACCGACCTGGATCCCAGCCTGGACATGTCGATCTGGTTCTTCACCGACATCGCGGACCTGGGGTGGGCGCGCGACCTGCGCTACCTGCGCGAGACCGTGGCCGAGGTGGCGCGGCAGACGCGCACCTCGTTGTCGCTGGCGTGCAGCCTGACATCGCAGACCGTGCTGCTGCACGACGACGCCCGCCAAGGCATGTCCGCCGAGGAGGTCGCGGCCCAGGCGCAGGACCTGAGCCAACGCATCGTGGCCGAGATCGGCAAGGCCGACATCACCTTCGAGCGCCTGGCGGGCGCCAGCGAATCGCGGCGGCGCACCCGCGCCATGCACAGCGACGTCGAACTGGGCGCGCGCCTGCAGGACGTGGTGGCCGCCTTGCCCGCGCGCGACCAGCGCCGGATTGCGCTGACGAATCGCACGGCCTCGCTCGACGGCCCGACCGTGTCCGGCGATGCGCAGGCGCTCTCGGCGGCGTTCCGGTCGATGACCGATTACCTCCTGCGCTGCCGCAATGCGGACGACGCCCGCGTGACAATCGACCTGGACGCGGGCCCGGACGGCTGCACGATCCGCTTCGGCCTGAGCGAGGAGCAACTGTGGGAGGCCGACCCGCCCGCCCACGCCGTGCCCGACGACGCGTTGCTCAGCGCCGAACGCGCCGCCCACGACGGCGCCAGCATCGCCATCACCCAGATCCAGGAAACCGTGATCGACCACGGCGGCGCGCTGATCACCGATCCGCCGCTGTCGGCCGCGCCGCTGCATCCGGCCGACGCCTACGCGACCGTCACGCCGCCGTGGCGCGCGTTCACGCTGATCCTGCCGCTGCGGTCGGGCTAGGCCATCCGGAACCTGGGACAGCCATCATGGAACACGACCCTGCCGGACCCAACTTCATCCTGCTGGCCAGCATGAACGACGAGCACGAGGACGATTGGGCCAACAACATCGCCCAGCTGCACCGCCACGTCCAGCAGTACCCGGCGATCGCGCCGTTCGTGGGCGCGGAACTGCGCCGGCGCACCTCGCTGGAAAGCGCCAAGACGCAGATCGAGTCGTGGGATCTGTCCACGCCCCGCATCGAACCGCGGCTCGTCATCATCGACGCCCGGCTGGGCTCCACCGCCAGCAAGCGGGGCAAGCCCGGCGCGGCGGCGGTGGAACTGCTGGAGTGGATTGCCCGGCGGTCCTCGGTGCCCCTGCTTGTCCTGGCGGTGGACCCGCCCGAGCTCGTGCAGCGCTACGTGCTGGAGCGTCCGGAAGTCTTCATGTGGACCAACGACGCAAAAGCCGCCGTCAACAGCGGCGCGGAGGTCGCCACCGTGCTCACGTGCCTGACGCCGCTGGCGCCCAAGCGCCGGCGGCGGCTCATCATCCGCGTGGGCGAGCATTCGATCACCTACCGCATCCAAATGGGGCGGCACGAGTATTCCTCGCAGGACATGCCGTACAAGGAGCGCGACCGGATCTCCGCGCTGGTGGGCCGCATCGAAACGTTCAGCCCGTATCTGGGCGAGACCAAGGCGCCGCAATGGCTCAAGGACCTGAGCGGGGTGGGCGAGGACGTCTTCAGCGCCATGGTCACGCACAGCCTGGGCGCGCCCGTCGCCAAGCTGATCCAGCGGGCACGCGACGAGGAAGTGTCGCCAGGGGCCGGCGCCTTTGCGGGGCTGGACCTGCGCTTTGAATTCAACCTGGCCAGCCAGGAAGTCTCGCGTCTGTTCAACCTGCCCTTCGAGATGGGCCGCGAGTTCGGCGCCGACAGCGGCCGCTACCTGTGCCTGGAACTGCCGATGGCGCGGCGCCTGCATCTGGAAGGCACGGCGCCCGCGCCGCGCTGGGAACCGGACGCCCGCGCACCCGGCCAGCCGGTGCGGATGCTGTTCATGGACGCCAGTTCGGTATTCGGCACCGTCACGTTCCGGCGCGAGGATGGCGGTCCCGCGCTGCCCGCCATGGAGTTCGGACCGCTGCAGTCCGTGGCAAAGGAGCGCGAACACCTGGCCGAGCTGGCGGCGCGCGCACCGGGACACCTCATCATCGACCACGTGCGCGCCGCCGACGAAACGGGTCTGGTGGGCGCGGACCTTCAACGCCGCATCGAGGAACGGTTGCGGACGGGCAACTACGACATCTTCCATTTCGCCGGCCATTCGGTGTCCGAGGGCGAAACCACGATGCTGGTGCTGCCCGGCGAGGACGGCGAAGCGTGGCAGCTGTCGATCCGGCTGATCGGCCAGTGGATGGAAGCGGGAAAATGCAAGCTGCTGGTGCTGTCCTCGTGCAGCGGCGCGTCGGTGCGCACCGCGCTGGAAGTCATGCGCGCCGGCGCGGCCGGTGTGCTCGCCTTTCGCTGGCAGGTCGAAGAGGAATCCTGCGCCCGCTACATCCAGCGCTTCTACGACGTGTACCTGGACGCGGTGCAGCCCAAGGACCTGGCGGAAGCCTACCGCTATGCCTGCAAGGCCGCGCAGGGCGATGCGGGCGATCTGCCGACGTGGGCGTCGGCCGTGGCCATCGTGCGCGACTGAGCGCAACGCCGCTGCGCGCGGCCCAGAACGAGGAGCTGACATGGACGGGTTATTCGGCATGCTGCGCGGCATCGGCGGCAAGGCGGCAGGCGGCGACGGCGCGGGCGCCCTCCTGCCCACCGTCCCCGCGGGACGCAACTTCTATGCGCAGATCGAG
>JAEYVD010000133.1 GCA_023432075.1 Pseudomonadota bacterium
GGATAAGCCCGCATGGCGGCCGGTTGCTCGGCCTTGAGCGCATCCAGGATGCGCTTGCCCACGCGACCGTCCTGCGGCAGGTTCAGGCGCGCCTGCTCCTCGCGCACGGCGTCTCGGGTCTTTCCGCCGGGAATGCCGTCGGCCACGCCGATGTCATGACCGCGTCCGTACAGTTGCTTCTGCAGTTCCTTGATCTGCGCACGCGACAGGCCAGGGTCGTCGGTCGGCCACGCCGTGACGAGCGCCGGACCGCCTTGCAGGCGGTTCAGCAGCAGCGACACCGCCAGACCGTAACGGCGCGACTGGTTGTAGTGCAGGATGGCGTCAAAATTCACGGTGGCCAGGAACACCGGGCCGCGTGCCCCGGTCGGCGCGAAAAGGTACGCCTGCTGGTCATTGCCCGACGGCAGCTTCAGCACCGAGCCGTCGCCCTGCTTGACGCCGGCCTGCGCCCACTGGGCGATCGTGCGGCGATCCTGCGACCCCACGTACTCGGCGTCGGGCTCGGCGGGAATCGCGGCGGCCAGCTCGGCTGGCACGCGCACTTCCACGACGGCGGGCAGACCATGCGTCCATTGCGCGCGGCGCTTGCGCAGGTGGTTGGCTGTGGAAGCCAGCGCGTCGGGCAGCGAGTTGTAGAGGTCGATGCGGCCGTCGCCATCGCCGTCGGCGGCCAGTTCGTAGAACGACGTGGGGATGAATTGCGTCATGCCGAACGCACCGCTCCACGACCCGACAAACTTGTCGGCGGGCACGACGCCGTCGCGCAAGAGGCGTACGGACGCGTAGGCGTTCTTTTCCCAGAGCGTCTTGTTTTCGGTGCAGGCGCGCGTCAGCCAGGCGTTGAGCACGTCGGTCTTGCCGACCTGGCGGCCATAGTTGGTTTCGATGCCGAAGATGGCGACCAGCGTCGCGGGATCGACCTGATACTGCTGGCTGATGGCGCCCAGCTGCGCGCCGTACTTGCCGAGCACGGCCTTGCCGTCCTGCACGCGCTCGTCGTCGACCGTCTTGGCGATGTAGTCCCACCAGCTTTCACGGCCCTCGGGCTGGCCCTTGGCCGACGCAACGGTGGTGGGCAGCAGCGTGGCGTTGGCCGTGTACTTGTTCCAGTCGGCAACGGTCAGGCCGTTGGCCGTGGCGCCCTTGCGCAGCTTGTCGATGCAGGCCTTGGTGTCGAGTTCGGTGGGGACGATGACCGTCGGGGCGGCGGGCGCGGCGGCCGGGGCTGCGGAGGCAGCGGGCGCGGCGGCGGGCGCAGCGGAAGCAGCAGGTGCTGCCGCCGGCGCAGTAGCGGGCGCAGTGGCCGGCGCGGCATGGGCAGCCGGCGCGGGCGTGTCGTCAAAGCTGCGCTTGGGTTTGAGCGCGGGTTGCGGCTGTTCGGGCGCGGGCGTCTGGATGCGCGATCCGGTGGCAGATCCGGGCGACTGCGCCTGCGCGGCGCCGGCGGCAGCGGCGGTCAGGGCCGCGGCCAGCAGCACGCGCGAAAAGCTGTCGATTCGAGGACGGGAGAAACTCTGGCGCATGGCTTTCCTGAAAAATCGAGGTCAGCCGGGATCGTACCGCGACCAGCGGCCGAAATCGAACGCGGCCCCTGCCCTGCCTGCGGACACTGGCCGATCATTGCGGGGCGGACGGCGCCTCACGCAATTGCGCCAGGCGTTGCGCGGCCATTTCATATCCTTGAGCCGCGGCGGCCTCGTACCAGCGCAGCGCCTCTTTCATGTCGAAGTGTTCCATGACGAGGCCCTGCAGGTATTGCGCGCCGGGATCGCCACGCTGGGCAGCAGCCAGCATCGCCCGGTCGGCCATGCCGTCCTGGCGCGGCGATTCGCCATAGATGTGGGCGTTGCCGCCCTCGATGGTGCCACCCAGTTCGCGCATCGACGGCGGGGTCTGATCGAAGAGCTGACGCCAGAACAGCGCCACGAGCACGACGAACAGCGCGAAGAAAAAGGTCCAGGTGACGATCCGTTTAGCGGTCATGTTTCTCTCAAAAAATGGGCAGGCTTGCGCCCGCGGACTTCAGGGATGATCGGTGGCGGGCGCAAACCAGTATTGGAACAAATCGCCGTCATTGGTGTACCAGGGCAGCAGCATGCCGATGCTGTCGGACTCTCGCGCCACCGTCAGCAGCAGCCCGCCCGAGTCCTTGCGCAGGATGGCCACGTGACGCCGCACGCCCATGGACTCATGCTGGCGCCAGTCATGGCGCACGCTGACCCACAGCCGGCCTTGCGTGCATCCGGCAGCCCGCCAGATGGCATTGCCGGGATGCGGGGGTTCGCCCACGGCTGCCGTATCGGCGCCTTCCTCTTGCAGGACAAGCTGCGACACCTGGCGCGAACCGTGCTCATCGCGCGCCTCTATCCGCCACCCGAGAGCATCCGGGACGAACGAGACGGTTGCGCGGGACGACGATTTCCATGCCGGCAAGGGGGCATCGCGCATGCCCGGCAGATCCAACGGATACGTCAGAAAGCCGCGCAGGTCCTCGAGCAGGAACGCATCGGCATCGCCCGCGCGCCGTTCACCCTGCGCGCGATAGACGCCGGCCAGGTCGGGGCATTGCGCCGGATCCGACGGCAGCACGACCGGCGTGCCTTGCTTGAAGGGCGGCCATTTGACGGCCACGTCGTCGACGCGTGACACGCTGCAACCGGCCAGCGCCGCGGTCAGTAGCGTGACCGCGGCAATCATCGCCGTGCGCCTGCCGCCGTTGCCGGCACATAGCCCTACGCACTGGCCGCCGTACTTGCGATCGCACTGGCTGCCGCACTTGCCGCGTCTTTTCAACATCAATGCCGCTTCTCCCGTTGCAAGCCGAAGCCCTTGCAGGTCCCGCGCGCGCAGCGGGCCGCCTTGCCGCCCCCGCGCGGCCAGGCGTCGAACTATATCCCGAATCCTCGCGCGCGTTGCCAAGCGGCCAGCGCGGGAGAATAATCGGCAAATCGCTTCCGCTTCCCCGCGCCATGACACCGTTCCGAGGCAAACTCCGCATCCGGCACCTGGAAATCGTGCTGACCGTCTCAGAATTGGGCAACCTGTCCAAGGCGGCGGCCCA
>JAEYVD010000172.1 GCA_023432075.1 Pseudomonadota bacterium
CCCAGGGCAAGGTGGATCCGGCCATCGACATGAAGACGCCGGTGCGCGACCAGGTCAACAACATGGATGCCCACGAGTACTTCGCGTTGTTTGCGCAATTGCTCAAGCGCAATCCGCCGACCGCGGCGGATGCGCCCATGGTGGAAAAGATGGCCACCATCGGCATCGTGCCTGGGCAGGATTTCGACAAGTCCAAGTTGCCTGCCGATTTTGCCAGGCGGGTGCCCGAGACGGCATTCGCGCGGATCATGGCGCATTTCCGCTCCACCGATGGCGACATCCAGCATATCGACGGGTGGGGCTTTACGACCAAGACGGGGATCTACGGCACCAACTACCTGCAACGGGCCTTGGTCACCGCCATCGGGCTGGGTGCGAACCGGCCGCAAGACGCCATCTACCCGACCTCGTTGCGGTCGTCCAACGGGGCGATCCTGCGCGAATACAACGGGTCCGAAAAGTACGTGCTGACGTTCAAGAAAGGCCTGACGCCGCCCGTGTCGGGGTTCTGGTCATTGACCATGTACGACCAGAACTACTTCTTTGTCGATAACCCGCTAAATCGCTACTCCATCAGCGCACGCCAGCCGCTCAAGCGAAAACCCGACGGCACGATCGATCTGTTGATCCAGAACGAATCGCCGGGCCCCGAGCTGGAATCGAACTGGCTGCCGGCGCCCAAGGGCCGATTCATCTTGATGATGCGCCTGTATTGGCCCAACGAAAGCGACCCGTCGATCCTGAACGGTTCGTGGACGGTGCCGCCGGTGCGGCGGGTGAGCTGACGCGGTCACGGCGGCAGGACGCGCCCTGCGTTTGGGCGGGGCGCGGCGCCTTTTTTTCGACATGCCTTCGGGCTTCGGGGATCTCGCGATGAAAAAGCACATCACTGTCTGCCTGGCATGCGCGGCGTTCCCGTTAGGGGCCGCCGACGCGGCCGAAACTCCGCCGGCGCCCGTCCTGGACGCCGCCATTTCCGACGAATGGAAATTTTCGGTGTCGCCGTATCTGTGGGCGCCGGCGCTGTCGGGAACCGTCACGCATGGTCGTCTGCCGACGGTCGACATCAGCGCCAGCTTCGACAAGATCTTCGACAACCTGGACTTTGCCGCCATGCTGATGGGCGACGCGCGCAAGGGCCGCTACAGCATCATTGGCGACCTGCTGTACGTGAAGGTGGGCGCGCAAGGGGACACGCCGAGAGGCATCCTGGCCACCGGCGCGGACGTGAAGAACAAGTCGTTCACCGGCCTGATCGGCGGGGGCTATTCCGTGCTGGACCGCTCCGAACACAATCTGGATGTGATCGGGGGCTTGCGGGTGTGGTCGGTGGACACGGACATCACGTTCAAGGGGCGGTTTTCGGATGGTCGCAAGCACAGCGACAGCGCCACTTGGGTGGACGCCATGGTGGGTATTCGCGGCACCTACAACTTTCATTCCAAAGCCTATTTGACGGGCTGGGGCATGATCGGCGCGGGGGGCGCGCAGGCGGACTGGGACCTCGGGCTGGGCGTGGGCTATAGCTTCAACAAATCGGTGTCCGCCACGGTCGGCTACCGGGCAATGGGCGTGGACTACGAGCACAACGGCTTCAAGTACGACGTGGTGCTGCAAGGGCCCGTTGCGGGGTTGACCATCCGCTTTTGACGGCAGGGGCGGGCAGCTGTTTTTTCAGCGCAGGTCGGACACGTTGACGGTGCGGGCGCCGCACGCCTGCACCAGTTCGGGGTCGTGGCTTGCGAACAGCACGACGCGCGTCCGCGCCCAGGTTTTGAAGACGTCGGCCAGCACGCCACGCGCCTGGGCATCCAGCCCGTTGCTGGGACCGTCGGCCACGATGACTGCCGGGTCGCCCAGCGCGGCCGCCGTCAGGTAGACCTTGCGCCGCGTGCCTGTGGACATCTGCTCGAAACGCTTGTCCAGATGCGGTTCCAAGCCCAGCCGATGGGCCAGATCCAGCACCGCGTCGTCCAGCGCGACGTGCTTGGCTGCCGCCACGTGTTGCAGCAGGCCGCGGCCCGTCTGCTCGGGAAACGCCATGCAGTTGTCCGGCACGTAGGCCAGACGGGACTGCGCCGCAAGCGGGGCGTCGCGCAGCGAGTGGCCGCCGATGAGGACGTCTCCGCTGTCGGGCGCCAGCGCGCCGGCAATGATGCCCAGCAGGCTGGACTTTCCGGTGCTGTCTTCTTCGCAGAGCGCCACGCATCCCGGCGCGAAGGCGTGCGAGAGGCCCTGGAACACGATATGGTCGCCGTAGCGCTTGCTGAGGTTGTCGATGCGTAGCATGCGGCAAGTGTACGAGAGGTTTGTTGTCATCAAAAGCCGCCGGTAGCATCGACGGCAAACATTTCTAGCTGGAGACTGCGCCATCCGCCAGGGCCCGGCGGACGGCGTGTCCGGCATGCCGGAAGTGCGCGTCGGCATTGCCTGGGCGATTCCTGCGGTGCTGCTGCTGACCGGAGAAACGGTGGACGCCGCGCAGGCGCGGGAGCCGCCGCGTCACTGCACGCGCGTCGGCGTGGCTGCGCGCGAGGTTTGCGCGGGCATGCGCTCGACCGTCAGCGCATCCGGTTCGGACGCGGACGGGCGCACGACCACGGTCTTGCCGGCGCTGGCCGCGCCCAGATTGGGCAGGTCGGCCGGCCGCGCCGCCACGGACGCGAACGGGCCACCGCCCGTGGCGGGCACGCCGTCCAGCGTCAGGCTGGCGGACCACGTGCCGCTGCGGCGCGAGAGCACTTCATAGCGCTGCGGCGCGCCGGCGGCGCGCGCGACAACGTACAGCGCGCCGTCGATGAGACTGATGGCGGGGGGAGATGCCGCTTCGGCATCCAGCTTGCCGAGCTTGCCGTGTTCGAGCAGCCAGAGGTGTCCCCCCGAGCGCTCCAGGATGGCAAGCACGACGTTGCCGGCGGTGTCGGCCTGAATGGCCGGGCGGCCGATGAAGGGCACGCCCAGATCCGCGGGCGCGCTCCAGTCCATGTCCAGGTCCGTGGTGTCGCCCGCTTCCACCAGTTTGGTCAGGTGGTTGTTGGCGCGCTGCCGGAAGTAAAGCTCGACCCGGTTTTCGTGGTTGCGGATGGCCGCCAGGCCGCCCGCGGCTTGCGGTGCGGTCACGCGGCGCCAGCCTTGCCATTCCGACCGGTGGCCCTTGGCGGCAGGCAACTGGCGGGTATAGAAAAGCTCGCCCTTGGCGGCAATGGCGAAGACGACATAGCGCCCGTCGGCGCCGCGCGCGGCGGCTGGCGAACCGGTGACGCCCTCTAGCGGCGGAAGCGCCTGCCACGTGCTCCAGCTGCCGTCGATGCCGGACGGACTGATCCAGTGCAGCAGTCCGTCATAGCCCAGCGCGACGGCGGCGGCCTCGCCGCGCGGTGCCACCGCCGGGATCTGCGTGACCCGCAACCCGCCCAGCGCCTGCCAGCCCTGCCACGTGCCGTCATGGCGCTGCTTGTTGGCCCATACGCCGCCCAGCGGATCGCGCGCCATCAGGCCGGCGGTGCCGTCGGCATGGGCAAACGAGACCACGGGGCCGGTGGTGCGTCCCCCCAGCGTGTGCCAGCGCTTTTCGGCCGAATCCCAGCTGTTGACCGCGGCATTGGTTTCGCCGGCGGCAAACACGACGAGTCCGCCGCGCCCGTCCGGGTACACCTGCGGCGCGACGTCCTGGCGCGACACGTAGTACGCACGCTGGACCCACGCGGCGGCGGGGCCGGCCGGTTCCTTGCAGCCGGTGGGACCGGCGCAATAGTGATAGTCGTTCCAGGCGTAGTGCTGAAAGATCACGGACTTGCTGGCGATTTCCGCGTCGGCAAGGTTGGTGGCACGTTCCTGGCTGGGGTAATCGATGTATCCCGTCTCGGCGTAGTTGCCGGGCGCGCGCACCATGGCTTCGCGGGCGAGCCGCGCGCTGGCGATGTGGTCGGGGTGGCCGTGGCCGGCGCAGCGCCAGCACAGCTGGGTGTAGGGCACGCTGATCGTGTCGTCCAGGTGGCGCACCGTGGTGGGGCCGTACTGGCGGATCATCT
>JAEYVD010000187.1 GCA_023432075.1 Pseudomonadota bacterium
TTCATCACCGCGATGCGGTCGGCGATTTCCGCCACCACGCCGAAGTCGTGCGTGATGAAGAGCACCGCCGTGTTGTGCGACTGCTGCAGTTCCAGGATCAGCGCCAGGATCTGCTTTTGCGTCGTCACATCCAACGCGGTCGTCGGCTCGTCCGCAATGAGCAACTTGGGATTCAGAATCAGCGCCATGCAGATGACAATGCGCTGGCGCTGCCCGCCCGACAACTGATGCGGGTACGACTGGTAGATGCGCTCCACGTCCGGCAGCCGTACCGATTCCAGCATGTCCAGTATCTTGCGTTTGCGAGCGGCTGCATCCATGTCGCTGTGCGTGCGCAGCACCTCGTCGATCTGCCACCCCACGGTCCGCACGGGATTCAGCGCGGTCATGGGCTCCTGGAAGACCATTGACATACGCGTGGCGCGCAGTTCGCGCAGCCGCTCCGGCGAGCAAGCCAGCACATCCTCGCCGTCCAGCAGAATGCGGCCAGCGCTCGGGCGCAGCGCATCGGGCGCCAGCAGACCCATCACCGAAAACGACGTGACCGACTTGCCCGACCCGGACTCGCCCACCACGCACAAGGTTTCGCCGGCGCGGATGTCGAAGCTGATGCCCTCAACCACGTGGCGGGGTTCATCGCCGGGCGAGCCCACCAACTGCACCGACAGGTTCTGCACCTGCAGGACAGGCATTGTGGATTCATTCATGTCAGACCCTCCGCGCCATCTTGGGATCTAGGGCATCGCGCATCGCGTCGCCCAGCATGTTCACGCTGAGCACCGTCAACGCCAAGAACAGGCCCGGCAGCAGAATCAGCTCGGGACGAACCTGGAAATACATGCGGCCTTCAGCGATAACGTTGCCCCAGGACGGAAACTCGGGCGGCATGCCCACGCCCAAAAAGCTCATGACCGCCTCCGACAGCATGGCGGACGCAAAAATGAAAGTGCCCTGCACAATCAGCGGCGCCATCGTGTTGGGCACCAGATGGCGCATCATCAACACGCGCGTGGGCGTGCCCAGCGAAATGGCCGCCTCGACGTAAGGCTCGTCGCGCAGGCTCAGAATGAGCCCACGCACCAGGCGCACCACCCGCGGAAACTCGGGCACGGCAATCGCGATCAGCACCGTCAGCAGGCTGGCGCCGGTGACGGCGACCAGCGCGATGGCCAGCAGGATGCTGGGCACGGACATGATGCCGTCCATGACCCGCATGATGACCATGTCCGCCGCGCGGAAGTAGCCGGCGATCACGCCCAATATCAGGCCGGGAATCAGCGCCGCAACGGCGGTGCCCGCGCCGATCAGCAGCGAAATGCGCGCGCCGTGGATCACGCGCGAAAACACGTCGCGGCCATAGGCGTCGGTGCCGAACCAGTGCTCGGCGGAAAACCCCTTCAGTCGCTGCATGGGGTTGATGGCCATCGGATCGGCCAGGCCCAGCAGATTGGCCGAGACGGCAGCCAGCACGATGACCGCCAGCATGACCAGCGCGGCCATGACCGGCCAGGTGGACAGCGTGCGAACCAGCGCCGACCGGGGTGGCTTGCGGGCGGCAGGGACGATGCCCGCCCCACCCGCGATCGAGTGTATGGAAGTGGACATGCGGATTCCTTCAATAACGGATGCGCGGATCGAATACCGAGTACAGGACGTCGATGGTCAGGTTCACGCCGATATAGACCAGCGAGAACAGCAGGATCAGCCCCTGGATCAGCGGATAATCGCGGGCCAGCACGGACTCGACCACCAGCCGGCCCAGGCCGGGCAGGTTGAAGACCGATTCCGTGACGACCACGCCGCTGATCAGCAAGGCGATGCTGACGCCGATCACGGTAATGATGGGCACTGCCGCGTTGCGCAGCGCGTGCGCCATCATCACGGCGCGTTCGGTAATGCCCTTGGCGCGGGCGGTACGGATGAAGTCTTCACCCATCACCTCCAGCACGCTGCTGCGTGCGATGCGCGCAATCAGCGCCACAAAGCCGGTGCTGAGCGCGATCGTGGGCAGCAAAAGGTGCATGCCGAAGGCCACCAGGCCGGCCGACGGCGACTTGTAGCCCTGCACCGGCAGCCAGCCCAGTTTCATGGCGAACAGCAGGATCAGCGCGTAGCCGGTGACAAAGATCGGCACCGAGAATCCCAGCACCGAAAACGCCATCACCGTCCGGTCCGCGCGAGTGCCACGCCGCCAGGCCGAGAAAACGCCCAGCGGCACCGCGATCAGCGTGGACAGCAGGATGGTCGACAACGCCAGGGCCAGCGATGGCCCGACGCGGCTGCCGATCATCGCCGTCACCGGCGTGCCGGAATGCAGCGACGTGCCCAGGTCGCCCTGTAGCACCTGTCCGCCCCACAGCATGAACTGCGTGGCGAGCGATCGGTCCAGCCCCATGTGCTCGCGGATCTGCGCCAGTTGCGTTTCGGTGGCCGCGTCGCCCGCCAGGATCAGCGCCGGATCGCCGGGCGTCAGCCGCAGCAGGCAGAACACCAGCACCGCCACCGTCAACACGACGGGGACGGTGGCCAGGATGCGTCTGAGGAGGTAGCTGAACATGGCTTACTGGGCGGCTTTCTTGATGTTCCAGAACACTGGCGCCGGCGACTCCAGCACGCCCGACAGCTTCTTGCTATAAGCCGCCGCCGTTTCGATCTGCCCCAGCGTGATCGCCACGCCCTCGTCCAGCATCACGTCTTGCAGCTGCTCGGCGATCTGCTTGCGTTCCGGCTCCGTGCCCGCCACCAGGAACTTGTCGCGCAGCGCTTCCACCTGCGGCACGGTGGGCCAGCCAAACCACGCTTTCTCGCCATTGGCTGACACGCCGTAGTTACGCAGCGGATCCATGATCTCGCTGACGTGCCACGTGGTCACGAAGATACTCCAGCCGCCCTTGGCCGGCACGTCGCGATTGGCGCGGCGCGACAGCATGGTCATGAAGTCCATCGCCTGCAATTGCACGTTGAAACCCGCCTGTCGCAACTGCTGCGCCATCACCACCGGGATGGCCGATGCCATCGCGATGTCGGTGGCGTGCAGGATAACCACGGGCGCGCCGTCATACTTGGCCTCCTTCAGCAGCGCCTTGGCCTTCTCGATGTTTGACGGCACGATCATGTCGGCGCGCGTATTGCTGGAATACGGCAGATCGCAGCCGAACACCGCGCCGCAGGTCTTGAAGAAGGCCGGATCGCCCACCTGCGCCTTCAGGATGTCGTCCTGGCCCACCGCATACATGGCTGCCTGGCGCACCAGCTTGTTGTCGAACGGCGCATGGAGCTGATTGAAGCGGTACATGGGCTGGTAGCCCATCTTGTCCAGAATGCGCAGCGTCAGGTCGGGCGAACTTTTCACCATCGGCACCAGGTCGAACGGCACGGTCTCGATGTAATCGACCTCGCCGCCCAGCAACGCATTCACCGTCGTCATTGGGTCGGCCATCGCCACCCATTCCACGCGGTCAACGTTGACCACCTTGCCGCCCGCCGTCCAGCTGGGCGCTTCCTTGCGCGGCACGTAGTCGGTGTTCTTTTCATAGACCGTTTTCACGCCGGGCTGGAACTCCTTCTGCACGAACTTGAAGGGACCGGACCCTGTGTAATCCGTGATGGCTTGTGCCACCGGCGTCTGCGCCACGCGCTTGGGCATCATGAAGCTAGGCAGCCCGCTGGGCTTACCCAGCGCCGACAGTACGTCCGCAGGCGCTGACAGCACGATCTTGAAGGTCTTGTCGTCGACCACGTCCATCGACGCCACTAGCGGCATGAGCTGGCGGCCTGTCTTGTCCGACTGGGCCCAGCGCTGGATGGACGCCACGCAGTCTTCGGCCTTTACCGGCGTGCCGTCGTGCCACTTCAGGCCGTCGCGCAGCGTGAACGTGTAAGTCTTGCCGTCGGGCGATATCTCCCACTTCTCCGCCATCTGCGGCTGGACCTTGTTGTCCGCGTCCGTCGCCAGCAGCGTGTCGTAGATCATGTAGGCGTGATTGCGCGTCTGGTGCGACGCCGTCAGCACCGGATCCAGCACCGTCAGCTTGCTGGCCATCACCACGGTCAGCGTCTCGGCCTGCGCCGGCGCCCAGGCCAGTGCGCCGGCGCACGCCAGCGCAGCGCCCAGGCGGCCGAGACCGTAGCGGATTTCAAGTCTTTCAGCGTTCAGATAAGCCATGTCGTTCCCTTGAAGTTTTTATGAATGAACGGGGCCTGTGGCCGGCCCCTGGTGTCGAGTATTTGTCGGATCAGACGATGTCGAATGACAGCGGCGACATCTGTTCGGCGCTGCGGCCAGCCACCAGGTCACGCGACGGCACCAGTGCCTCGGCGCGGCGCTGTGCCTCGTCCACCTGTTCGGCGGCCTTGCGGTAGTCCAGCGAATGCACCTGGCCTTCATGCACCACCCGCTTGCCATCGATGTACACCGTGTGCACGGCGCGGTCGGCGGCGGCATAGACCAGACTGCGCACGGGATCACGCGACGGGCGCATCAGGTGGTGGGTCATGTCCACCATCACCAGGTCGGCGCGCGCGCCCACCGCGATGCGGCCCAGGTCCTCGCGGCCCAGCGCCGTCGCGCCCCCGACCGTCGCGGCGTGGAAGA
>JAEYVD010000191.1 GCA_023432075.1 Pseudomonadota bacterium
GACGAGGCGCTGCGCATGCGCATCCTGCCGTCCTCCACGCTCAAGGGCGAAGCCAACCTGCTGGTGTGCCCGAACGTCGACTCGGGCAACATCGCCTACAACCTGCTCAAGACGGCCGCGGGCGGCAACGTGGCGGTGGGGCCGTTCCTGCTGGGCGCCAATGCCCCCGTGCACATCCTGACCAACAGTTCCACCGTGCGCCGCATCATCAACATGACGGCCATGACCGTGTTGGACGCCAACCGCGTCGAAGGCGCCTGATCGGCCTTCACCGGCCCGCGCGTCTTGCGCGGGCATGACAATGCGCGCCACCCCTAACGGGGCTGGCGCGCATTTTTCTTCCGGGGGGCGCCGGGCGGCCTAGTTGGCGCTGGCCTTCCAGGTGCCGTCGGGCTGTTTGCAGAACCAGAACTGCCACGTTTCCGAGGTGCTGGTCCGCGCAAAGTTGCCCACCAGGAAGCGGCAAACCCGGTCGTTGCCGGCGCGGGTGGTCTGCTTGGGAGTCAGCTGCACCGTGATCGGCGCCGCACGCTTGGGCTGGTGCGAGCTTTTCCATTCGGTGCTCTGGCCGTCGGCCGAGCTGTTCAGCGCTTGCGCCACGGCTTCGTGGAACGAGGCGCGGTCGGCCTTGGATATCTGGGTGATAAGGGCGTCGTTGAGCATGACGGGCGGGGCGGCAACCGCCACCGACGCCATGCCGCCGGACAGCAGCAACGCGGCAAGAACGCGGGGGTATATCAAGATGGGCTCCCTGGTGTGAACAGCCAATGCGGCGGTAAGCGAGTCTGCATCATGAATCTGAGCCGATAGTACGCCAAAAAAAGGCCGCCCAACCGGGCGGCCAACGTACAACAAGGGGAGGGTAAATCTGCATGCGGCGCAGCGGGCGTTTCAGTTGCCGCCTCAGTTGCCGCGGTATACACCGGCGAACGGCATGTCATTCGGTTCCACGTTGGACACCTGGCCCGCGGCCTTCGCGGCGGCCAGTTCGGCCTGGACCTGGGCCCGGGTCGGACCTTCGTAGGGGGTGCCATAGACACCCTGGAAGGGCACGTTGTTGGGTTCGATGTTGGGCGAGGCGTAGGCGCCGGCGCTCAGTGCAGCCAGCGAGAACATCACAGCGGTTGCAAGGGTCTTCATGGTAAACCTCCGATTTCTAGAGCCTGGGAGCGAATCCGGCGGCCTTTCCGTCGTGGTTCGTTGCTGTTTCCCGATGGCTGAATCTTGCGCCGATCTAGAATACGGATAAACCCGGATATCGGTAAAAGATAATTCCACCAATGGAAATTTGGAAGTAAGTTTCAATTTTTGAAACCGTTGGTGGAACACTGAGGCCGGGCGGATCGACTGGACTGTTCATGGAAAAAATCGACCTCACCCGCGAGAAAGCCACGCTTCTCATCACGCTGTATGCCAAGGCGCAAGAGAGCCTGCTGCGCCATTCGGTGCTGCAAGACCGCCACGCCGCCGACGCCGTCGCCCGCATCGACTACGACTTTTCCCGCCTGCGGATGCGCCGCGATGAAATGGTCGGGCTGGCGATGCGCGCCCACACGCTGGATGGGTGGGTCCGTGAATTCATCGCCGGACAACAGGGCGAGGCCACTGTGCTGCACCTGGGCTGCGGGCTCGACACGCGCGTGCAGCGGGTGGATCCGCCGCCGCGCATCGGCTGGTATGAAGTCGACTTCCCCGACGTCATCACACTGCGCCGCAAGCTGTATCCGGCGCGGCCAGGTTGCACGCTGGTGGGCTCGCCCGTCACGGATCTGGACTGGCTGGCGCAGATACCCGCCGGCCAGCCCACGCTGGTGGTGGCCGAAGGCCTCTTTCTTTATCTGCCCGAGGACGCGCTGCTGGGATTGTTGCGCGCAATCACGGCGCGGTTTCCAACGGGCGAGATCCTGTTTGACGCCTACAACCGCCTGGGCTTGAGCTGGGTGGCCCACAACCGCATGATCCGGTCGACGGGGGCCGTCACGCGCTGGCGACTGGCGCGCCCGCAGGATCTGCAAGCCCAGGTGCCGGCATTGCGGCTGCGCACGGTGCGCGGCGGCTATGAAACGGACGATCCCGCGCAGCGGGCACGATATTCGCTGCCGGCGCAGGCGGCCCTATGGCTGATGCGCAGGATCGAGCCCTTGGGTAGTATGACCAGGCTGCTGCGCTATCACTATTAGCGATCAGTAGTGCGGCGGCAGTTCGTCGCGCAGGCTGCGAAAGGGGGCTGCGCCCTCGGGCGCCTGCTGGCGCAGGTCGGCGACCTCGCGCATGAGCCGGTCGATCTGCTGTTGCTGGCGGACAATGATCTGGTTCAACTGTTCCAGAAGATCATCCGAGAAGCTGGCCTTGACCTCCAGGTCCAACAGCCGGCGTTCGATGTCTTGCGTATTTTCCATGGCGGGTATTAGAACCCATTCCCGCCCCGGCACAGGAGAGAAGTTTGGTACAGCGGCAATGGCGGGACGGCGGGACCTGGCGGTGGACGGCAAGCACGATACTGGCGCTTGCGCCGGCAGCCGCCGCGTTGGCGCAGGCCCAAACGCTGGCCCCCGTGGTGGTGACCGGCACACGGCTGGGCACCGAGGTGCTGGAGACGCCAGCTTCGGTAGACGTCGTCCAAGGCAGCGCCATGCGCTGGCAGCAGCCGGGCATCAACCTGTCCGAAGGACTGGCCGGCGTGCCGGGCCTGCAGATCCAGAACCGCCAGAACTACGCGCAGGACCTGCAGATCTCCAGCCGCGGCTTTGGCGCGCGCTCGACGTTTGGCGTGCGGGGCGTGCGTCTCTACGTGGACGGCATCCCGGCGACGATGCCGGACGGCCAGGGGCAGACCTCCAATATCGACATCGGCTCCATCGAGCGCGTCGAGGTGCTGCGCGGCCCGTTCTCGGCGCTGTACGGCAACTCTTCCGGCGGCGTCATCCAGGTCTTCACCCAGGACGGCGCCGACCCGCCCGAGATCACCGCCAGCGGCTGGGGCGGCAGCTATGGCACATGGCGCTATGGCGCGATGGCAAGCGGGGTCTCCGGCACGGGAGCCGGCCAACTGGACTATGTGCTGGACCTGTCGCGCTTCACCACCGACGGCTATCGCGACCACAGCGCCGCCCGCAAGAACCTGGGCAATGCAAAGCTCGGCCTGCAACTGAATGACGACAGCCGGCTGACGATCGTCGTCAACAGCGTCGACTTGAAGGCGCAGGACCCGTTGGGCCTGACCTACCAGCAGTTCCAGGACGACCCGCGCAGCGCGCCGCTTGCCGAGCAATACAACACGCGCAAGACGGTAAAGCAGACGCAGGGCGGGCTGGTCTTCGACCACCAGGTCGACGGCCGCAACGC
>JAEYVD010000214.1 GCA_023432075.1 Pseudomonadota bacterium
GGGGGCAGCCCCCAGCATGGCCAGGCTGGAGCCCGCCAGCGTCGCACCGG
The DNA here is from genome assembly GCA_023432075.1 of Pseudomonadota bacterium. GTDB lineage: Bacteria > Pseudomonadota > Gammaproteobacteria > Burkholderiales > Burkholderiaceae_B > Achromobacter. The sequence goes on from JAEYVD010000214.1 coordinate 51, forward strand.
TCACCTTGAAGAACTGGCGGCGATTCATGTTGACCATGAAGCACTCCTCTCCTGGTGAATGAAGGAAGCGAAAACGAGTAGGACAAAAAGCCCTACGACTTCCAAGGGAATGTGAAGAAGTATAGGCCCTCGATAAGGGGTACGCCATGCCTGCCCGCGCGTCAGACAACCGCTCTAGTCCGAATTTGACGGCAAAAGGCACTTATTTCGCAGATTTTGTCGCAGTGCAGCACTGTTACGATGCCCGGCATTGCATGACTTGGAGCGCCGATGCGCCGCCTTGCCCCCGTGGCCCGAATCCTTGCCCTGTCGCTGGCCATCGCGCCCTGCGTGCTGGCGCCGCAGGCGTCCGTCCACGCGGCGACCGCGTCCCTGTCACCCGCCGCCGCCGTCACCGAGGCGGCCCAGCAGGCGGCGATGGAAGGCTATCTGTATTTCTATCCGCTGGTCGTCATGGACCTGACGCGCCGCCAGTTCACCCATCCGGCGAGAGGGTCGCAAGGCGCTGCGCCCAACACCTTCGCGCACGTGCGCACCCTGCCCCGCGCGGGCGAAGCCACGCCGTGGTCGAACTTCGATGCGCTGCGCAGCACGGCGTGGCTGGACCTGACCGACGGACCCGTCGTGCTGTCGGTGCCCGACACGGCGGGTCGTCTCTATACGCTGACGCTGCTGGATATGTGGACCGACGTCTTCGCCACGCTGGGCAAGCGCACCACCGGCACGGCGAAGGGCAACACCGCAATCGTGCCGCCGGGATGGACCGGCACGCTGCCCTCCGGCATGGCCCGTATCGACGCGCCCACCGTTCACGTCTGGGCAAAGGTCCTGATCGATACGCACGGCGCTGCGGAGCAGGCAGCCGTCAACGCGTTGCAGGACGGTTTCGCCGTGACGCCGCTGGCGCAATGGAACCTGCCCGCGCAGGCGCCACGCCCGAAGCCGGACCCGTCGCTCGACCTGAAGATCCCGGCAAGCGAACAGGTGGACGCCATGCCGACCGATGCGTTCTTCACCTATGCGGCCGAGTTGCTGCGCAAGCATCCGCCGCACGCGACGGACCAGCCGGTCCTCGTCCTGCTGCGGCGGGTGGGGCTGGCGCCCGGTCGTCCGTTCGACTTCGACAAGCTCGACCATTCCGCCAAGCAGGGCATGCGCCGCGGCGTACGCGCCGCGCGCGACCGCATGGCAGCGGCGGCGGGCCATTCGCTGCGCGCCACGAACGGCTGGCTGCAGGAAACGGGCAGCATCGGCGTGTACGGCAACGACTGGGTGCGCCGCGCGCTGGCCGCGCAGGCGCAGCCGGGCAGCGGGTTGCCCGAGGACCTGACCGTGCAAGTGCTGGCCACCGACAGCGAAGGCGCGCTGCTGGACGGCGCCCACTCGTATGCGCTGCATATCGGCAGCGACCAGTTGCCCGACACGGGCGCGTTCTGGTCGCTGGCCGCTTACGACGGCCAGGGCATGCCCGTGCCCAACCCGGTCAACCGCCACGCGCTCGGCAGCCGCGATCCGCTGCGCTACAACGCGGACGGCTCGCTGGACCTGATTCTCAGCAACACCGCGCCGGCGCCCGAGGACCAATCCAACTGGCTGCCGATCCCGGCAGCCGGCCCCGTCGGCATGCTGCTGCGCGTCTACACCCCGGGTCCGGCGGTGCGCGATGGGCTGTGGACGCCCCCGGCCGTGAGCCGGATCGCAGAGGAAGGTGAGAAAGCTGCGGCCGGCGAACCGGGGGCCGGCCATCCGGCGGCCAGCCAACCGCCGCAGAGCGAGCCAGCGGCAGCCGCGGGGACGCCGCCCGCGCCGCCCCCCAAGAAACCCTGATCCGCCGCGGAAATACGGCGCGATGTCACGCGCCAGCCGCTACCATTAGCCTTTTATTCATGAATGAGCCGCCCGCCATGGACGACGCCTTTAGCCACCAATTGTCGATGACCATCCTGATGACGCCAGACATGGCGAATTTCTCAGGAAACGTACACGGCGGAACCATCCTCAAGTATCTGGATCAGGTGGCCTACGCCTGTGCCAGCCGGTACGCCGGCCAATACGTCGTGACGCTCTCGGTCGACCAGGTGGTGTTCCGCGAACCGATCCACGTGGGCGAGCTGGTGACGTTCCTGGCAGCCGTGAACTACACGGGCCGCACGTCGATGGAGATCGGCATCAAGGTCGTAACCGAGGACATCCGCAAGAAGCTGGTGCGTCACACCAACAGCTGCTATTTCACGATGGTGGCGGTGGACGACAAAGGCGCCCCCACCGCGGTGCCGCCGCTGGAGCCGCGCACGCACGAGGAAAAGCAGCGCTTCAAGGCCGCCGGTCTGCGCCGCGAACTGCGTCAGGAAATGGAACGCCGCCACGGCGAGATCAAGCGCGAGACCATGCACGACACGCCGGGCGCCTGATTGCCGCGTGGCGGCCCGCCAGCAGTTATCTGGCCGCTACCCGATTCGCCCCCGCCGCTGGACAGCCAGCCGCGGGGGTTTTTCATGCGCGTTCGGCGCCAGCGGGCGGCACCGGCGGCGCGGCGGCCGGTGCGCGGTCACGGTCGCGGCCGATCATGCGCTTGATGCCCAGCAATTGCTGCGACCAGAAGCTCCGGCCGTAATCGCGTCCGCCCAGTTCGGCCTGCTGATCGTGGATGCCGGTGGGACCGTACCCGACGCCAAAGCGCGCGGTGCGAAACAGCA
>JAEYVD010000221.1 GCA_023432075.1 Pseudomonadota bacterium
ACGAGCACAAGCGCTGGGTCCTGTATGGCACGCCTGACTGGAAGGGCGGCAACGACGCCTGGAAGCACCAGTGGTACGGCGTGCAGCGCTTCTTCGACTGGCTGGAAACCAAGGCCTACAAGATGCATGTGCGCGTGCTGCTGTCCAAGTACCGCAGCTACACGCCCTGCCCGTCCTGCAACGGCGCGCGCCTGAAGCCCGACGCCCTGCTCTGGCGCCTGGGCAACAAGGATGAAGCCGACGCCGTGCTGCCCCCCGAAGACGGCCGCTACAAGCGCTTCATGCCAGTCGGCACCACCTGGAGCCGCGAACAGCTCAACGATCTGGACGGGCTGTCGCTGCACGACGTGATGCTGCTGCCCATCGAGCGCGTGCGCAAGTTCTTCGACACGCTGTCCTTTTCCGGCGCGCTGGACGCAGCCACCGACCTGCTCATGACCGAGGTGCGCGCGCGCCTGAAGTTCCTGTGCGACGTGGGACTGGGCTACCTGACGCTGGACCGCCAGAGCCGCACGCTGTCCGGCGGCGAGGTCCAGCGGATCAACCTGACCACGGCGCTCGGCACGTCGCTGGTGAACACGCTGTTCGTGCTGGACGAGCCCTCCATCGGCCTGCACCCGCGCGACATGCACCGCGTGGTGGAAGTCATGCACCGCCTGCGCAACGCCGGCAACACGCTGGTCGTCGTGGAACACGATCCGCAGGTCATGGTGGCCGCGGACCGCATCATCGACATCGGCCCCGGCCCCGGCGAACGGGGCGGGCGCATCGTCTTCGACGGCACGCCCGCGCAACTGCGCGCCGCGCCCTCGCTGACGGGCGACTACCTGGGCGGCCGCCTGCGCGTGGAAGCGCCGCGCCCCATGCCGGTGGCGGCCAACACACCGCGCCTGCTGCTCGAAGGCGTCAATGCGCACAACCTGAAGAACGTGTCGGTCGAGCTGCCGCTCGGCCGCCTGGTCTGCGTGACCGGCGTGTCCGGCTCGGGCAAGTCCACGCTGGTGCAGGATGTGCTCTACCCCGCCCTGCTCAAGCACAAGGGCAAGCCGTCGGAAGCGCCGGGCGCGTTCGACCGCCTGCTGGGCGCCGAGCAGATTGCCGACGTCGTGATGGTGGACCAGACGCCCATCGGCAAGACCGCGCGCTCCAATCCGGCCAGCTACGTCGGCGCGTTCGACGCCATCCGCAAGCTGTTTGCCCAGGCCCCGCTGGCGCGCGAGCGCGCCTACACGGCCGGCACGTTCAGCTTCAACGGCGGCGACGGCCGCTGCCCAACCTGCGGCGGCACCGGGTTCGAACACGTCGAAATGCAGTTCCTGTCCGACGTGTACCTGCGCTGCCCCGATTGCGACGGCAAGCGCTTCCGCCCCGAAGTCCTGGAAGTGCGGGTCGAGCACCTGGGCAAGAGCGCGTCCATCGACGAAGTGCTGGAAATGACCGTCAGCGAGGCGCTGGACTTCTTCAAGGGCCTGCGCGACGTGCAGACCGGACTGGCGCCGCTGGCGGACGTGGGCCTGGAATACGTGCGGCTGGGCCAGCCCGTGCCGACCCTGTCGGGCGGCGAGGCGCAGCGCCTGAAGCTGGCCGGCCACCTGGCCGAGGCGGCGCGCAGCGGCATCTCCACCGCCAAGGTCGCCAAGAAGGGCAGCCTGTTCCTGTTCGACGAGCCCACCACCGGCCTGCACTTTGACGACGTGGCGCGCCTGATGCGCGCGTTCCGCAAGCTGCTGGCCGCGGGCCATACGCTGCTGGTCATCGAACACAACCTGGACGTGATCCGCGCGGCCGACTGGCTGATCGACCTGGGACCGGAAGGCGGCGACGCGGGCGGCCTGGTCATCGGCACCGGTACGCCGCAAGACCTGATGGACAACCCCAAGTCGCACACGGGCGCCGCCCTGCGCGACTACGAGGTCAGCATCCTGCCGGCCGACGCCGTCGCCGGCGGCGCGGCCGACGTGGTGGTCAGCAGCGACGCCGACGCGCAGATAGCCGAGCAGGCGGGACTGACCGCGCGCATCGCCGAGCCGCAAGCCGAATACGGCGCGGGCGTGGGCACGCCGCTGCAATCGGTGGTGCGCGAACGCCGCCAGGGCAGCATGGCCATCGAGATCCGCAATGCGCGCGAACACAATCTGAAGAACATCAGCGTCGAGATCCCCCACGACAAGTTCACCGTCATCACGGGCGTGTCGGGCTCGGGCAAGTCCACGCTGGCGTTCGACATCCTGTTCAACGAAGGCCAGCGGCGCTACCTGGAGTCGCTGAACGCCTATGCGCGCGCCATCGTGCAGCCGGCCGGCAAGCCGGACGTGGACGCCATCTTCGGCATCCCGCCCACCGTGGCGATCGAGCAGCGCACCAGCCGCGGCGGCCGCAAGTCCACCGTGGCCACGATGACGGAAATCCACCACTTCCTGCGCCTTCTCTACGTGAAGCTGGGCACGCAGTACTGCCCGGACTGCAACGTAGCGGTCGAGCCGCAGAACTCCGACCAGATCGTGGCGCGCCTCTTGCGCGAGCACAAGGGCGTGCACATCGGCCTCCTGGCGCCGCTGGTCACCGCGCGCAAGGGTTACTACACGGATCTTGCCAAGTGGGCCGGCTCAAAGGGCCATTCCCACCTGCGCGTGGACGGCGAATTCATTCCCGTGGCCCCGTGGCCGCGCCTAGACCGCTACAAGGAACACACGATCGAACTGCCGGTGGCGGACGTGGTCGTGGACCCGGCCAACGAGGCCGAGCTGCGCGCGGCCGTCAAGAGCGCGCTGGAAAACGGCCAGGGCGTGATGTCGGTGGTGTGGCCGGTCAACAAGCTGCACGAGGCGCTGAACAGCGAACTGCAGCAGCAGCATTTCTCGGTCAAGCGCGCGTGCCCGTCCTGCGGCACCAGCTTCCCCGAACCCGACCCGCGCCTTTTCTCGTACAACTCCAAGCACGGCTGGTGCACGGGCTGCTACGGCACGGGCCTGCAATTGCAGGGCTTTGACGAAGAACAGACCGGCGAGGAAACCGCCTGGAACGCGTGGTACGAAGGCGAGGCCAAGACCTGCACGCAGTGCGACGGCCAGCGGCTGAACCGCGTGGCGCGCGCCGTGCGCTGGCGCGACAAGTCGATTGCCGAACTGGCCTCGCTGCCGGTGTCGGACGCGCATACCTTTTTCACCGGCCTGGTGGCGCGCGGCCGCGAAGGCGAGATCGCCCGCGACATCCTGGCCGAGATCCGGGGCCGCCTGAACTTCATGCAGGAAGTCGGCCTGAACTACCTGGCGCTGGACCGCGCCGCGCCCACGCTGTCCGGCGGCGAGGCGCAGCGCATCCGGCTGGCCGCGCAGCTGGGCTCCAACCTGCAGGGCGTCTGCTACGTGCTGGACGAACCCACCATCGGCCTGCATCCGCGCGACAACCGCATCCTGCTGGACGCGCTGGCGCGCCTGGAAGGTAACGGCAACACGCTGGTGGTGGTCGAGCACGATGACGACACCATCCGCCGCGCCTCGCACGTCATCGACATCGGGCCGGGCGCGGGCATCCGCGGCGGCCGCGTGGTGGCGCAAGGCACGGTGCAGGACGTGATCGACGCGCCCGAATCCGTGACCGGCCGCTACCTGAAGACGCCGCTGGCGCATCCGCTGCAGGGCCGCCGTCCGGTCGAGGCCGACACGCCCATGATCGAGATCCGCGGCGCGCGCCTGCACAACCTGCGCAGCGTGGACGCGCGCATCCCGGTGGGCCGCCTGAGCGTGGTGACCGGCGTGTCCGGCTCGGGCAAGTCCACGCTGGCGCGCGAAGTCCTGCTGGACAACCTGACCCAGGCCGTCTCGCAGGGCAAGGCGCCCGGCTGGGCGGGCTGCGAGAGCATCACAGGGTGGGAAGCCATCGACCGCGTGCTGGAAGTGGACCAGACGCCCATCGGCAAGACGCCGCGATCCTGCCCGGCGACCTACGTGGGATTCTGGGACGACGTGCGCAAGCAGTTCGCCGACACCCGCGAGGCCCGCATGCGCGGCTGGACGGCGGCGCGCTTCTCGTTCAATACCGGCGACGGCCGCTGCCCGATCTGCGAAGGCCAGGGCATGCGCACCATCGAAATGAACTTCCTGCCCGACGTGAAGGTGCCGTGCGACGCCTGCAACGGCGCGCGCTTCAACAACGACACGCTCAGCGTGCAGATGCGCGGCAAGAACGCCGGCGAACTGCTGTCCATGGAAGTGGACGACGCCATCGGCTACTTCGCGGCGCATCCCAAGATCCATCGTCCGCTGCAACTGATGCAGGACGTGGGGCTGGGCTACCTGACGCTGGGCCAGCCGTCGCCGACGCTGTCGGGCGGCGAGGCGCAGCGCATCAAGCTGGTGACCGAGCTGTCCAAGGCCCGCCTGACTGACGGGCTGATCAAGACCGGCCGCGCCTCGCGCATCCCGCACACGCTGTACGTGCTGGACGAGCCGACGGTCGGCCTGTCGATGGCGGATGTCGAAAAGCTGATCCACGTGCTGCACCGCCTGGTCGAGGCGGGCAACACGGTGGTGGTGATCGAACACAACCTGGACGTGATCGCCGAGGCCGACTGGCTGCTGGACCTGGGTCCCGAGGGCGGCACGGGCGGCGGGCAACTGGTGGGCGAAGGCTCGCCCGAGCACGTGATGACGCTGGCCGACCACTCCCATACCGGCCGCGTCCTGACGGAGTTCCTTGCGCAACAACAGCCGTAAGCCATCATGGATTGTCGTTTTGAAGACCGGCTGGCCGGGCGCGCCCTGCGCCTGGACGGCTTTCGCGCGCGGATCGAGGCGCGCTCGGCAGCCGAAGTCGCGCCCGCGCTGGCCGCCATCGAGGCCGCGCGGCGCGAAGGCCGCTGGATCGCGCTGTTGCTGGATTACGAGCTGGGCGAATGGCTGCTGCCCGAGGCCACTCGTCCCGCGCCGGCCGGCCCGTGGACGCCGCCGTGCGACGACGGGCCGCCTCGCCTGACCGCGCTGGTGTTCGACCGCAAGATCGACGAGACGCCGTGGGAAGCGCCGGCCC
>JAEYVD010000233.1 GCA_023432075.1 Pseudomonadota bacterium
TGTGGATCGGGCACTTCTCGGCCACCGCCAGCAATTCGTCGATCTGCGCATCAGACAGCTCGCCGTGCAGCGTCAGCTTGGCGGTCAGCCGATAGATGCCGCGGCGTTCCTCGCTGGCATCGCGCACGACTTCCACCCCCACCGATTCCAGCGGCAGCCCCTTGCGCTGCGCGTAGACCATCAGAGTCATCGCCTTGCAGCCGCCCAGCGCCGTGTCGAAGTAATCATGCGGATCCGGCCCTTCGCCTTGCGGCTTCGGCATGTCCAGCGGCAAGTCGTGGCCTTCGGCCGTTGCGGTGAACTGCAGGGTCTGGGGCGCATTCTGGCGCACGCGGATGCTCATGGATTGATTCTCCTGTTGGGAAGTGCCTGGGACTGCCGGACGGCCGGCACCAGCACCGTTTTAGCACTTCCCCGACGCGTCGCGGGGCCGGATCGGCCGGCTGACGGAAAGCTGAACTTCCTGCCGCAGGCGCGGTCCGATATCCCTGACCGTCAGATTCACAGGAGGCCGCATGAGCGCCCGGCAATTACTCGATCAACTGTTGCAGTCCGGACAAGGCCTGCTTTCCGACACCACGAACCGCGTGCAGAACGCCACCGGCGGCAAGGGCTCGTCCCTGCTTACGGGCTTGGGCGGCGGCGCCCTGGGGGCAGGCGCCCTCGGCCTCTTGATGGGCAGCAAGAAGGCCCGCAAGATCGGCGGCAAGGTCGCGATGTACGGCGGCATGGCCGCGCTGGGTGCGCTGGCCTATCGCGCCTACGGCGACTGGCAGCGCAAGCAGGCTGGCGCACCCGCCGCGCCGCCTCAGACACTGGACCGCCTGCCGGCCCCGGAAGCCGAACAGCACAGCAACGCGGTCCTCACCGCCATGATCGGCGCGGCCAAGGCCGACGGCCACATCGGCCCCGAGGAAAAATCCCTGCTGGAAACGGAACTGGCCAAACTGTCGTCCGACGCCCAGGACCGCCGCTGGCTCGAAGCCGAGCTGTCGCGCCCCCTGGATCCCAGCGTGATCGCCCAGTCGGCCAAGACGCCCGAAATGGCGGCCGAGATGTATCTGGCCAGCCTGCTCGTCGTGGACGAGGAAAGCTTCATGGAGCGTGCCTACCTGGACGAACTGGCGCGCCAGCTCAAACTGGAACCGGGCCTGAAGGAACAACTGGAGCAGCACGCCAAGGCCGCCGCCTGACCGCCGCGGCTGGCGTTGCAGCTCAATCCGCCCGTAGCCCGATCGCCTCGGTCAGCGCCGTGTAGCGGTCGATATCGGCACCGATCATCCGCTGGAATTCATCTGGCGTGCTGCTGGCAGGCGTAAAGCCCTGCTCGCGCAGCGCGGCCTGCACGTCAGGCCGCCGCACGATCTTCGCCACCGCCGCGTTCAGCTTGTCGACCACTGCGGGCGGCGTGGCCGCCGGGGTCAAGAGGCCGTGCCACTGATCCAGCGCATAGCCGGACACGCCCTGTTCGGCCACCGTTGGCACCGTGGGCATCAGCTGCGAACGCGCCGGAGAAGTCACGGCCAAGGCGCGCAGCTTGCCGGCGGCAATGAGCGGCGCCGCGCTGGATGCCGTCACCACCCCCATGCCCACCTGGCCCGCCGTCACGTCCGTAAGCGCCGGGCCGCAGCCCTTGTACGGCACCTGCTGCAGCACGGCGCCCGTCTTGCGGGACAACAGCTCGCCCGCCAGATGCTGCGGCGTGCCGTTGCCGCAGGTGGCAAAGGCCAGCGGCTTGTCCGGCACGGCAGCTGCCACCACGTCGTCCAGATTGCGCAAGGGCGACGCCGCCGGCACGACGAACACCGAGGGCACGAAGGCCACGTTGATGACCGCCGCAAAATCCCGCTTCGGCGAGAAGCCCAGATTGCGGTAAACACCGGGGTTGATCGCAAACGAACTATTCACCATCAGCAGCGTGTAGCCGTCGGGCGGCGCTTCGGCCACGATGCGCGCGCCAATATTGCCGCTTGCTCCCGGCCGGTTTTCCACCACGACCGGCTGCCCCAGCGACTCCTGCAGGCTGGCGCCGATGCGCCGTGCAAGCAGGTCGGTTCCGCCGCCTGGCGGAAACGTCACGACGATCGTGATCGGATGCGATGGATAGGAAGCGTCTGCCGGCGCTTCGCCCGACGGCGGATTGCCGCAGGCCGTCAGGGTCAGGGTCAGCAGCGAGAGCGACGAAAGCAGCAGGCGTTTCATTTTGCGGGCCGATGAAAGTTCAGGCGTCCAGACCGATGTCGAGCACCTTGGCGCTGTGCGTCAGCCAGCCCACGGCGATCTGGTCCACGCCGGTGGCGGCCACGGCCGCCGCGGTTTCGGGCGTGATGCGGCCCGAGGCTTCGGTAATCGCCCGGCCCCGCGCCATGCCGACGGCGCGGCGCAGGTCGTCCAGGCTCATGTTGTCCAGCAGCACCACGTCCACGCCCAGCGCCAGCGCGACCTCAAGCTGTTCCAGCGTGTCGACCTCCAGTTCGATCTTGACCATGTGGCCGACGCCGGCGCGCGCGCGCTCGACGGCCGTCGCCACGCTGCCCGCCAGCGCGATGTGGTTGTCCTTGATCAGCACCGCATCGTCCAGCCCGTGGCGGTGATTGCTGCCGCCCCCGACGCGCACGGCGTATTTCTGCACCGCCCGCAGTCCCGGCATGGTCTTGCGCGTGCACGTGACGCGCGCGCCGTAGCCGGCAATCGCGCGCGCAATCGATGCCGTGGCGGTTGCCACGCCGCTCAGGTGGCACAGGAAATTGAGCGCGACGCGCTCCGCGCTGAGCATCGCGCGGGCATTGCCCTGAATGCGCGCGATTTCCATCCCCGGCGCCAGATCGCTGCCGTCGCGGCGCGACACCGTGAACGCAAGGCTGGGATCCATCAGCCGGAAAGCCAGCCGAGCCAGATCCAGCCCCGCCAGCACGCCCTCCTGCCGCGCCACCAGCCGCGTTTCGGCGGTAGCGTCGGCCGGCACGATGGCGTCGGTCGTCAGGTCGCCAGCGCGGCCCAAGTCTTCCAGCAGCGCCGCGCGCACAAGCGGCTCCAGCATGACGTCCGGCAACGGCGGAACAGGCAGGCGAACAGCGGCGGCAGGCACGTCGGCTTTAATGCTCATTTTGAGTATTTGTAGCGTAAAAAAAGGCGCGCGAGATTTGCGCAACACTTATGCTAAATATGAGTATAAGCCTTGTCAAGCCTCAAACGACACGCGAGACGGGCAGCTTGCTGCCTGCAATGGCGCGCTCGAGCAGGACATCCCGCCGGAATCGGAACAGCTTGGCGGGACGGCCCGCCGTTCCCGTCGCCATCGCGCCGGTCTCTTCCACCAGGTCCTGCTGCTCGATGAAGCGGCGGAAATTCTGCTTGTGCAACCCGCGGCCCGCCAGCGCCTCGACCGCCATCTGCAACTGCAGCAGCGTGAACTCGTCCGGCATCAGCTCGAACACCACCGGCCGGTACTTGATCTTGGCGCGCAAGCGCGCGATGCCCGTGGCCAGGATGCGCCGATGGTCGTGGCGCATCGGCTGCCCAGGCACCACGGCCTGCCCGCCGGTGCGCCGCGCCGCCTCGGGCACCAGCCCCGCTTCGAACAGCAGTTCGTAGCGTTGCAGCACCATGTCTTCGTTCCACGCGGCGCCGTCCAGGCCGAAGGTAATGGCCGCGCGTTGATGACGGCGCGCGCGGACCGAGGCGTCCGTACTGTCTTCGCACCAGGCCGATAGACGCGGCACGATCACCTCGTCCACCAGCGCGGGCGTGCCGGCGCGCCGGTCTTCCCAGGGAAAATAGCGATACCAGTCCTGCCAACCCACCTGCGCGACGCCCGTTTCGCCCGCCTCGCGCGTCAGGCCCAGATAGCTGACCGAGATGACGCGCCCGCCCGACTCATCGGAGCGGTCGCCGTCCGCGAACGTATAAAGCTGTTCGACATAGCCCAGCGGATGGTGCGTCTGCGCTTCCACCCAGTCGCGCAAACCGGCCTGCAGCGAACGATGCGACAGCTCAAACGGTCCGGCCGGCAACGCGCGCGCATCGTCCGTGGTCAGCACGCGCGGCTCGCCGTTGGTGACGGCCACCAGCACGGCAACGAGTTCAGCATGAACGGAGCGTTCGACGGATTCGGTCAAGGCAGGCGAGGAAAAGGAAGTGTGGGTGTCGGCGCGCGCAAGGCGGCGGGAAGGTGAGGATTATAAGGATGCAGTGTGGCAAGTTTGGGGGCCGTTGTCCTGCAACAGCCCCTTGCAATCGTGACATCCAGAACGCAGCCTGCCCGCGGCGGCGGTTCTAAGATAG
>JAEYVD010000288.1 GCA_023432075.1 Pseudomonadota bacterium
CGGTCGGGGTTGTCGGCGCGCGAGGACAGGATGTCCTGCCCGCCGGTGGCCGAGGCGTAGAAGTTGTCGACGATGACGATGACGCCGTCGTACTTGTTGAACACCGCATTGCCGATGCCGGAGGCCAGCCCGTTATGCCAGAAGCCGCCGTCGCCCATGATGGAGATGGGCCGCTTGGCGGCCGGCACGTTGAACGCCGCCGCGCTGGAGGCGCCCAGGCCGTAGCCCATCGTCGTGGCGCCCAGGTTGAAGGGCGGCAGGATGGAAAACAGGTGGCAGCCGATGTCGCACGAGATATGGTGCTGGCCCAGCGTTTCCTGCGCCAGCGTCAGCGCGGAAAAGATCGGCCGCTCCGGACAGCCCGTACAGAAGCCGGCGGGCCGCGGCGGCACCACGGCCGCCAAGCCTTCGACGTGCTTGTGGAAGGTGATGGGCTGCTCGGCGGGGCGCGCGGGTTTGGGCCGCGAGATTTCGGTGATCGTGAGCTGCGGTTCAGCCGGCGCTTGCGCCTGGCCATCCGCCGACACAGCCGGATGCGTCTGCAACGACGCCGGCCGGTTGCGCTTGAGGAACTCGCGCAGGCCGTCGCGCATGACCTGCGTGGTGTATTCGCCAGCCATCGGCAGCACGTCCTTGCCGGACAACTGCGTGCTCACACCCGCGCGGCGCAGCACCGCGTGCAGGTTCTGCTCGATGTAGTCGGGCTGCCCTTCCTCCAACAGCAGCACCGCGCGCTTGCCCCGGCAGAAGTCGATGACCTCGTCCTCGATGACGGGGTAGGTCACGTTCATGACGTACAGCGGGATGCGGCTGTTGCCGAAGTTGTCGGCCAGGCCCAGGAGCTGCAGCGCGCGAATCACGCCGTTGTACAGGCCGCCCTGCAGGATCAGTCCAATATCGTCCTGTTCGCCGTCGAAGAATTCGTTGAGCTGGTGTTCCTTGATGTAGCGGATGGCCGCGGGCCAGCGCTCCTTGATCTTTTCCTGTTCGTGCAGGAACGACGCCGGCGGCAGCACGATGCGGCTGGTGTCGCGCGCCGGGCTTTCCAGCGCCTCGGCCAGGCTGAAGGCCGGGCGCTTGTTTTCCTTGGCGATGAAGCGCCCGTGCACGTGGCAGCCGCGGATGCGCAGTTGCAGCATCACGGGCGTCTTGCTGGCTTCGGACAGCGCAAAGCCGTCTTCCACCGCCTTGACCATGCTTTCCAGATTCGGGCGCGGGTCCAGCAGCCAGATCTGCGACTTCATGGCGAACGCGTGCGAGCGTTCCTGCATGATCGACGAGCCTTCGCCGTAGTCTTCGCCCACGATGACCAGCGCGCCGCCCGTGACGCCGCCCGAGGCCAGGTTGGCCAGCGCGTCCGACGCGACGTTGGTGCCCACCGTGGATTTCCAGGTGACGGCGCCGCGGATGGGGTACATGACGGAGGCCGCCAGCGTGGCCGCGGCGGTGGCTTCCGAGGCGCTGGCCTCGAAGTGCACGCCCAGTTCCTGCAGGATGTCGTTGGCGTCGGCCAGCACGTCCATCAGGTGCGAGATCGGCGATCCCTGATAGCCGGCCACGTAGCCCACGCCGGATTGCAGAAGCGCCTTCGTGACGGCAAGAATCCCTTCGCCGCGAAATTCCTCGCCCGCGCCGATGCGCAGTTGCTGGACTTCTTTCTTGAAAGATCTTTCCGCCATCTGGATCCCTTTCGCGGACCCGGGCGGGTCCTTAATCCGTGCTGCCGTGCAGCATCGTCTTGCCACGAAAACATCGCCTGAAAAATACTTTAGGAGTCAACGTTTTAGCTGTCAATAAAAAAGATGAAATTTCATGGAAATCAAAAAATATCACGCTAAAACAAGGGTGTATATACTGGTTGTTCTCTAGGTTTTTGACGCATTCGGAGCGCTGCAATGGTGCAAAAACGGGTTGCGATTTGGGGTATACCCTGTGCTGCGCAACAGCATTGCGGTACATCATGGCGCGCGGCTGCGCCGTCGTGGTGCAATGCGCTTTTCGGCAACGGGGCGGGCCTTCGAAATGGGTGCGTGGGAGCAAACCAACATGCAGGCAGATAAGCCACGGGGCACGCGCGCGGCCGCAACGGGCCCGCGGTTCGTCGATGGCTACCTGGCCTACCTGCTCGCGCAGGCCAGCCAGCGCATCTCGGCGGAATTCCATCAACAGGTCAAGGCCGCCGGGTTGTCCGTGACCGAATGGCGCGTGCTGGCCAGCCTTCAGGGCAGCGCCGGCGAAACCATCGGCAGCCTGGCGGTGCTGGCCATCACCAAGCAGCCCACGCTCAGCAAGGTCGTGCAGCGCATGGAGGCCGACGGCCTGGTGGCCCGCACCGGCGTGCGCGCAGACCGCCGTCAGACGCGGGTCTGCATCACGGCCAAGGGCTCAAACCTCATCGGCGGGCTGTGCGAACAGGCCTTGCAGCACCAGAAGGCGGTGCTCGCGCCCTTCGGCGAAGCCAAGGCCGCGATGCTCATCGACATGCTCGATGTCCTGATGACCGAACACGTCCCACTGGAACTGCCCATCGACCCGGACGAATGACGCCGTCCGTTGCAAGCGTGCACTCGAACATCGTTCGGTCCGATTATTTCGTTACAAGTTTATGCGTCCCTGTTTGTTGCTTCCCTGTGAAAACACGCTCCGGTACGCACAAACCCTGAATTGACGCGGGTCTCGCGGGTAGGCACACTCGCGCCGGTATTCAGACTACTGTCAGGAGTTGACACTTATGCGCCGCACTTTGATTGCTATCGCGATCGCCGCCGCCGTGGCAGTGCCCTCGATCGGGCAAGCCAAGACCTTCCGTTGGGCCGCCCAGGGCGACATCCTCACGTTCGACCCGCACTCGCAAAACGAGGGCATGACGATCGCCGCCAACAGCTACATCTACGAGCCGCTGGTCGACTACGACAAGACCTTCAAGGTGTCGCCGCGACTGGCCACGGAATGGGAGCAGGTGTCGCCCACGCTGTATCGCTTCAAGCTGCGCCCCAACGTCAAGTTCCATGATGGCGCCGCGTTCACCGCGGACGACGTGGTGTTCTCGATCCACCGCGCCATGGCGCCCACGTCGAACTACAAGGCCTACACCACCGGCATCAAGGAAGCGCGCAAGATCGACGACCTGACGGTCGAGATCGAAACCTCGGCGCCCAACCCCGTGCTGCTGCGCCAGCTGACCAACGTGTTCATCATGAACAAGGCCTGGTCCGAAAAGAACAACATCGCCAAGCCGCAGGACTACGTCAACAAGGAAGACACCTTCGGCGCGCGCAACACCAATGGCACCGGCCCCTACAAGCTCAAGAGCCGCGAAGTCGACGTGCGCACGGTCTTCGAGGAAAACAAGGACTGGTGGAACAAGGCCGGCAAGGTCGGCAACGTGACCGAAGTCGTGTTCACCCCGATCAAACAGAACGCCACGCGCACCGCCGCGCTGTTGTCCGGCGAGATCGACTTCGTGCTGGATCCGGCCGCGCAAGACCTGGAGCGCCTGCGCCAGCAGCAGAAGGTCGTCGAAGGCAACGAATACCGCACCATCTACCTGGGCCTGGACCAGAAGCGTCCGGAGCTGCAGTATTCCAACATCAAGGGCAAGAACCCGTTCCAGGACGTCCGCGTGCGCGAAGCGCTGTACCGCGCCATCGACGTCGACGCCATCAAGCGCGCCGTGATGCGCGGCCTGTCGGCGCCCACCGGCACGATGATCGCGCCGCAGGTGCATGGCTGGGCCGAATCGCTGCACAAGCGCGTGCCCTACGATCCCGAAAAGTCCCGCGCCCTGCTGAAGGAAGCCGGCTACGACGGCACGCTGAACTTCACGCTGGACTGCCCGAACAACCGCTACATCAACGACGAAGCCATCTGTCAGGCCGTCGTCGGCATGTGGGCCAAGGTCGGCGTCAAGGCCACCATGAACGCCATGCCGCGTTCCACCTACTTCCCGAAGGTGCAGTCGTTCGACACCAGCGCCTACCTGTTCGGCTGGGGCGTGCCCACGTTCGACGCCATGTACACGCTGCAGAACCTGATCCGCACCAAGGGCGAGGGCGCGGACGGCATGTACAACCTGGGCAACTACAGCAACAAGGAACTGGACGTCATCATCGACCGGATCAAGACCGAGACCGATCCCAAGAAGCGCGACGCCGACATCATCACCGTGCTGGAAGGGCACGCCAAGGACTTCGGGCACATCCCGCTGCATGATCAGGTCATCCCCTGGGCCATGCGCAAGAACGTCACGGTCATCCACCGTGCCGACAACCGCCTCGTTGCCGATTGGGTCAAGGTTGACTGATCCAGGCTAACCAGACGGCGGGACCTACCCGGTTCCGCCGTCTTGCTTTTTTCCGCCTATGTTCGCTTTCATACTGCGTCGCCTGTTGCAGGCCGTAGCGGTGATGCTCACCGTCGCGCTACTGGCCTTCGTGCTTTTTCAATACGTCGGCGACCCTGTCACCATCATGCTGGGACAGGACGCCACCGATGCCGAGCGCATCGAACTGCGTGAACGCCTGGGCCTGAACGAGCCCGCCATCGTTCAATTCGGCCATTTCGTGGCCAACGCCGTGCAGGGCAATTTCGGTATCTCCCTGCGCCAGAGCGAACCCGTATCGACCCTGCTGAAATCCCGCCTGCCTGCCACCCTTGAGCTGTCCATGGTGGCCGCCTTGCTGGCGCTGGTCGTGGGCGTGCCGCTGGGCGTGTACACCGCGCTCAAGCGCAACAGCCTGGTCTCGCAGATGCTGCTGGCCGGATCGCTGCTCGGCGTGTCGCTGCCGACCTTCCTGATCGGCATCCTGCTGATCCTGGTGTTCTCGGTGCAACTGGGCTGGCTGCCCAGCTACGGGCGCGGCGATACCGTCAGCCT
This sequence comes from Pseudomonadota bacterium, assembly GCA_023432075.1. Classification (GTDB taxonomy): domain Bacteria; phylum Pseudomonadota; class Gammaproteobacteria; order Burkholderiales; family Burkholderiaceae_B; genus Achromobacter. The sequence continues at coordinate 4,877 of JAEYVD010000288.1, forward strand.
GGGCTGGTGGACCTCGGGCCTGTTCACCGCCACGGGCTGGAAGCATCTCATCCTGCCGTCCATCACGCTGTCGCTCTTCCAGATGACGCTGGTGCTGCGGCTGGTGCGCTCCGAAATGCTGGAGGTCCTGCGCTCGGACTACATCAAGTTCGCGCGCGCCCGGGGCCTGAAGCGCCGCGCCATCCACTTCGGCCACGCGCTCAAGAACACGATGGTGCCCGTCATCACCATCACCGGCCTGCAGCTGGGCGGCATTATCGCCTTCGCCATCGTGACCGAGACCGTGTTCCAGTGGCCAGGCATGGGCCTGCTCTTCATCCAGGCCGTCCAATTCGCCGACGTGCCGGTGATGGCCGCGTACCTGTGCCTGATCGCGCTGGTGTTCGTGGTCATCAACCTGATCGTCGATCTTCTGTATTTCGTCGTGGACCCGCGGCTGCGTTCCGGGCTGACTCGCGGCGGGGGGGCTCACTGATGCGCGCCGTACTCAAACGCTGGTGGGACAGCGACATTGCCTGGGCCTGGCGCCGGGCGCCCGTGGCCATCGTGGCCACCCTGCTGCTCGCGGCCCTCCTGATCGGCTCCTTCGGGGCTGGCTGGGTCGCGCCGCACAACCCGTTCGACCTGACCAAGGTTGAACTGCTGGACGCGCTGCTGCCGCCGGCCTGGGAACCCAACGGGCAGGCCACGTACCTGCTGGGCACCGACAGCCAGGGCCGCGATCTGTACTCGGCCATCCTGTACGGCACGCGCGTGTCGCTGCTGATCGGCCTGGCCTCGGTGCTGCTGTCCATGCTGATCGGCATCGTGCTTGGTCTGGTGTCGGGTTATGCCGGCGGCCGCATCGACGCGTTCATCATGCGCGTCGCCGACGTGCAGCTCTCGTTTCCCGCCATCCTGATCGCACTTCTGATCGACGGCGTGGCGCGGGCGGCAGTGCCGCGCGAGATGCACGAGATCATCGCCTTTCCGGTACTGATCGGCGCCATCGCGCTGGCCGGCTGGCCGCAATACGCCCGCACGGTGCGGGGGTCGACGTTGGTCGAAAAGAACCGCGAATACGTGCAGGCTGCCCGCGTGATCGGCGTGGCCTCGCCCGTCATCATGTTCCGCCACGTGCTGCCCAACGTGCTGGGGCCGGTGCTGGTGCTGGCCACGGTCCATCTGGCCACCGCCATCATCACCGAGGCGACGCTGTCGTTCCTGGGGGTAGGGGTGCCGCCGACCGCGCCGTCGCTGGGCACGCTGATCCGGATCGGCAACGATTTCCTGTTTTCCGGAGAGTGGTGGATCACCATTTTCCCGGGCGCGGCGCTGGTGCTGCTGGTGCTGTCGGTCA
>JAEYVD010000308.1 GCA_023432075.1 Pseudomonadota bacterium
GCCGCGCGGTGCCCATCACGCCCGACGACGTGCTGGTGGTGGCGCCGTACAACGTGCAGGTCAATACGTTGCGGCAGGCGCTGCCCGAGGGCGCGCGGGTGGGCACCGTGGACAAGTTCCAGGGGCAGGAGGCGCAGGTGGTGATCATTTCCATGGCCACCTCCAGCGGCGAGACCATGCCGCGCGACATGGAATTCCTGTTCAGCAGGAACCGCCTGAATGTGGCGGTTTCGCGGGCCAAGTCGCTGGCGATCCTGGTCGCCAGTCCCGCCCTGCTGTCGGTGCGCTGCCAGACACCCGAGCAGATGGCGCTGGTCAACACGCTGTGCTGGGTGGCCGAGGCGGGCCAACCGGGGTAACGCGCGGGTCCAAGGGCCGGGGCTTGCCTGAGGAGGGCGGGCCTTGCCGGCCGGGCGACCCCCCCAGCCGGCAAGGCCCGAACAACGCGCGACGTCAGCCCCGGCGGGGCGCTTCGACAGGCGGCGTGCCGTGGTGGAAAAGAGACTTGAGCTGCGTACGCAGTTCGGGCGAGTCAGCGTGCTTGTGCACCGTGGTGGCGTGCTGCACCGCGGCTTCGAGCAGTTCCTCGTCCGAGTCCGCGGACAAGGCCACCGAGCAGTTCATCTCGCTCGGATACTCGCGGCAATCGATGTATTTGCGTGTCATGGGGCTCTCCCTGCGCATGCCCCGCATAAGGGGCTGCGTTTTGGAACAGCAGACGCGCCAGGCGCACTGCGCCGGCGCGATGGGCGCGTCGCATCGCGGCCGGCGTCTACAAAGTATAGGTCTGCGCCGCGCCGGTGTGCGTGTCCCCGTGAGACACGGGGCGGCCCAGCAGATAGCCCTGAAAGTGCGAGCAGCCTTCGGCCGTCAGCCGTTCCAGCTGCTCCGGTGTTTCCACACCCTCGGCCGTCGTGGGGATGTCCAGGCTGCGGCCGATGCCGTTGATGGCGCGGATGATGGCCAGGGCCTCGCGGCTGGATTCCACGTCCTGCGTGAACGACTTGTCGATCTTGATCTTGTCGAACTCGAAGGTGCGCAGGTAGCCCAGCGACGAATAGCCGGTTCCGAAGTCATCCAGCGCCACCTTGACGCCCAGCTCCTTCAGGAGGTGCAGCGTTTCCAGGTTGCCGGAGGAATTGGTCAGCAGCACCGATTCGGTGATCTCCAGCTCCAGCCGGCGGGCCGGCAACCCGGATTTGGCAAGCGCCGATTCCACCAGCGACACCAGCGCGCCGTTGGTGAACTGGCTGGCCGACAGGTTGACCGCCACCGTTTCGTGGTCGTTCCAGCGCATGGCCTCAAGGCAGGCCTCGTGCAACGTGAACGCGCCCAGCTCATGGATGAGGCCGGTTTCTTCCGCGATGGGAATGAAGTCCTGCGGCATGATCAGGCCCTTTTTCGGGTGCTGCCAGCGCATCAGCGCCTCGCGGCCCACGATGCGCACATGGCTCACATCCATGATGGGTTGGTAGTACAGCTGCAGCTGCTGCGAGATGATCGCCTGGCGCAGGTCCATCTCGACCTCGTGCCGCCGCAGCGCGGCCGCTTCCATTTCGGGCTCGAAGAACGCAAGGCAGTTGCGGCCATTGCGCTTGGCCTCGTACAGCGCCATGTCCGCATAGCGCAGCAGGTGATCGGCCGACAGCGACTGCGACTCCGAGATCGCGATGCCGATGCTGACGCTGACGGGAACGGTGTGGCCGGCAATCTCGAAGGGTTGGCGTACGGCTTCGATCAGACGCTCGGCCAGCTTGCGCACGTCGTCCTGTTCCGCGATGTTGGGCAGCACGACGGCGAACTCGTCGCCGCCCAGGCGCGCCAGCGTGTCCTGTTCGCGCAAGTGCCGGGGCAGGCGCTTGGCCAGCAGACGCAGCAGCTCGTCGCCGGATTGATGGCCCAGCGTGTCGTTCACGCTCTTGAAGTTGTCCAGGTCCAGGCACAGCACGGCAGTCGAACGATCGCGGCTCGAGCCCAGCGCGCTCAGCAGCCGGTCGCGGAACAGCCGGCGGTTGGGCATGCCCGTCAGCGTGTCGTGGTGCGCCATGTAGCGCACCTGTGCGTGGGCGGCGTTCTCGTCGGTGACGTCGTCCGCGATGAGCAGGACGTAGCGGGAACGCGGGTCGGCACTGTGAAAGGCCAGGGTCTTGGTGTGCAACGTGCGCGGCCCGCGCGCCGTGGCCAGTTCCTCTTCCTCTTCGCGCATGGCGCCATCCGAGCGCAGCGCGTCGTTGGTCAGGCGGTCAAAGAACGCGCACACCAGCTCGGGCAGGCACTGCTGCGCGGTCTTGCCTTGCAGGCCGCCCGGGCTGCCGCCAAACGTTTCTTCGGCCTGCCGGTTCGCCAGCAGGAACTTGCGCGACACCGCATCCAGCACCAGCACGCAGGACGGGATGTGCGACACCACCGCCTGCAGGAAGGTCGACATGGACGTGAGCTCGCTGTTGTAGTGCTCGGCCAGTTGCTTGGCTTTCAGCAACTGCTGCTCGCGTTCGCGCCGTTCGGTGTTGTCGCGCGTGACCTTGGCAAAGCCGATGAGCGTGCCCGCGTCGTCATGGATGGCGTCGATGATGACGTGCGCCCAGAACAGCGTGCCGTCCTTGCGCACGCGCCAGCCCTCGGCTTCGAACTTGCCGGATTCCCGCGCGGTGGCCAGGCCGCGCTGCGGCACGCCACGCGCCCGGTCTTCTTCGGTATAGAAGCAGGAAAAGTGCCGGCCGACGATTTCGTCGGCGGTGTAGCCCTTGGCGCGTTGCGCGCCGGCGTTCCAGTTGGCGACCGTGCCATCCGGGTTGAGCATGTAGATGGCGTAGTCGACGACGCCTTGCACCAGATGGCGGTACA
>JAEYVD010000357.1 GCA_023432075.1 Pseudomonadota bacterium
TATGGCGACGTCACGGGCGATCCCTTCCTGCGCATGGACGGCCAGGCCGTCTTCAAGCAGGCCGTCACCGTCCTGGACCGCTCCGCGCGCGACACCTGCGCCGAAGCCGGCGTCACCGTTGCCGACGTCGATTGGCTGATCCCGCATCAGGCCAACGTGCGCATTCTGAATTTCCTTGCCCGCAAGCTGGACGTGCCGGTCGAGAAGGTCGTCATCACCGTCGACAGTCACGCCAACACGTCCGCGGCCAGCGTGCCGCTCGCGCTCGATGCCGCGCGCCGCGACGGCCGCGTCAAGCCGGGCCAGCTCATCCTGATGCAAGGCGTCGGCGGCGGATTCACCTGGGGCTCGGTACTGGCCCGCATGTAAGGGCGAGTCCTGGCTGCGGCGGCACATGTGCCGCTGGCGGCCTGAGAGCGCGCCTGGCATCCCACACAGACACTGAATCAATCCACACGCTCAAACATGAAAATCGCTTTTGTCTTTCCTGGCCAGGGTTCGCAAGCTGTCGGCATGCTGGACGCCTGGTCCGGCGTGGCGGCGGTCACCGACACCGTGGCGCGGGCCTCCGAGGCCCTGGGGCAGGACCTGGGCGCTCTGATCGCGCAGGGCCCCGCGGAACAACTGAATCTGACCACCAACACCCAGCCGGCCATGCTGACCGCTGGCGTGGCGTTCTACAACGCGTGGGTCGCCGCGGGCGGCCGCAAGCCTGATGTCGTGGCCGGCCACAGCCTGGGCGAATACGCCGCGCTGACCGTCGCGGGCTCGCTGACGCTGGAAGACGCCGTGCGCCTGGTGCGTGTGCGTGCGGACGCCATGCAGGCCGCCGTGCCGGTCGGCACCGGCGCCATGGCCGCCATTCTCGGTCTGGACGACGATGCCGTGCGCGCCGCGTGCGCGCAGGCGGCGCAAGGCGAAGTCGTCGAAGCCGTCAACTTCAATGCGCCGGCGCAAGTCGTCATCGCCGGCCACAAGGCCGCCGTCGAACGCGCCTGCGAACTGGCCAAGGCCGCCGGCGCCAAGCGCGCCTTGCTGCTGCCCGTTTCCGCGCCGTTCCATTCCAGCCTGCTCAAGCCGGCCGCCGACGTGCTGGCTGGCGCGCTTGCCAGCGCCGCCGTGTCCGCGCCGCAGGTGCAGGTCATCAATAACGTCGATGTGGCGTCGCCGACGGAACCCGGGGCAATCCGCGATGCGCTGGTGCGCCAAGCGTGGCATCCTGTGCGCTGGGTCGAAACCCTGCGCGCCATGAAGGCGCAAGGCGTCACGCACGTCATCGAGTGCGGTCCCGGCAAGGTGCTCGCCGGCCTGACCAAACGCATCGACCCCGAACTCACCGGCCTGGCCATCACCGATCCCGCTTCGCTGGAAGCGGCTTTGGCTGCCGTCAACGGAAACTGATCAATGGACAACACCTCGACCGAACTGCAGGGCAAGATCGCGCTCGTCACGGGCGCCACGCGCGGCATTGGCCGTGCGATCGCCTTGGAACTGGCCGCACGCGGCGCAACCGTCGTCGGTACTGCCACGTCCGAATCGGGCGCGGCCGGCATCACCGAAGCGCTTGCCCCGTTGGGCGGCCGCGGCGTGGTGCTCGACGTGACCGACGCCGCCGCTTGCGATGCGCTCATCGATGCGCTGGGCAAGGAAGGCGGCGGTCCGCACATCCTCGTCAATAACGCCGGCATCACCCGTGATACGCTGGCGATGCGCATGAAGGACGACGACTGGTCGGCGGTTATCGACACCAATCTCGCCTCGGTCTTCCGTCTGTCGCGCGCCGTGCTGCGCAGCATGATGAAAGCGCGTTGGGGACGCATCATCAATGTGACTTCCGTGGTGGGTTCCAGCGGCAACGCGGGCCAAGCCAACTACGCGGCCGCGAAGGCCGGCGTGGCAGGTATGTCGCGTGCGCTGGCCCGTGAACTGGGCAGCCGCAACATCACCGTAAACTGCGTGGCACCCGGCTTCATCGACACCGACATGACGCGTGCGCTCGGCGAAAACCAGACCGCCGCGCTGCTGCAGCAGATTCCGCTGGGCCGTCTGGGCTCGCCGACTGACATTGCGCATGCCGTGGCCTTTTTGTCCGGGCCTCAGGCGGGTTACATTACCGGCACCACCCTGCACGTCAACGGCGGGATGTACATGCAATAAATCACGAATCGCGCGTCGCCGCCGGGCAACCGGCAAGGCGGGGCGCGATTCTCCGGAAACGCCGCACATGGTCTTCCCGCGCCGCTCTCGGCGACAGAACAAATGCGCGGTGTTATTTTTGTCACGGTCAGGCGTTGCATCACTCCGCGCTTGGCTATAATTCGCGGGATTTTTCCCAATTGGAGATCTGCATGGAAAGCATCGAACAGCGCGTCAAGAAGATCGTCGCTGAACAACTTGGCGTCAACGAAGCCGAGATCAAGAACGAGTCCTCCTTCCTTGACGACCTCGGTGCCGATTCGCTCGACATGGTCGAACTGGTCATGGCCCTCGAAGACGAATTCGAGACCGAGATCCCCGACGAAGAGGCCGAAAAGATCACGACCGTGCAACAAGCGATTGACTACATCAATTCGCACGGTAAGCAGTAAGCTCAGCCTATATCGTCCTGGTTGCCCGATATCGTCGGCCAACCTGGAATCAGGGCGGTTTCAGGAGTGCCGTGTGGTCCGCCGGCAGGCATGGCGTTTTAACGCCTCGCCTGCCTTTATGTGGTCCACACGCGCAGCGCATCCCGAAAACCGCCTTTCTTTTGTCTGTTTGAGGAGTCATCCGTGAAGCGACGTGTCGTCATCACCGGCCTGGGTATCGTTTCCCCCGTAGGAAATGATCTGACCACCGCTTGGGACAATATCGTCAACGGACGTTCTGGCATCAGCCGCATCACCCGTTTCGATCCCTCGGCCATCACCACCCACATTGCTGGCGAAGTCAAAGATTTCGACATCAGTACCTATATTTCGGCCAAGGAAGCCCGCCAGATGGATACGTTCATCCATTACGGCCTGGCTGCCGGAATGCAGGCCTGGCGCGATTGCGGCCTGGAAGTCACCGAAGAAAACGCCGAGCGTATCGGCGTGATCGTGGGGTCCGGCATCGGCGGTCTGCCGCGCATCGAAGAAACCCAGGTCGAGTACCTTGCCAAGGGCCCGCGGCGCATTTCGCCGTTCTTCGTGCCGGGTTCGCTGATCAACCTGATTTCCGGGCATCTCTCGATCGCCTATGGCATGAAGGGCCCCAGCTACGCCGTGGTGTCGGCCTGCACGACCGGCCTGCATTGCATCGGCGATGCCGCACGCCTGATCGAATACGGCGATGCCGACGTCATGGTGGCCGGCGGCGCCGAGTCGACCGTGTCGCCGCTGGGCATTGGCGGCTTTGCCGCCATGCGCGCGCTGTCGACCCGCAACGATGACCCTCAGACCGCATCGCGTCCCTGGGACCGCGATCGCGACGGCTTTGTGCTGGGCGAGGGCGCAGGCGTCCTGGTTCTGGAAGAGTACGAGCACGCCAAGAAGCGCGGCGCGCGTATCTACGGTGAACTGGCAGGCTACGGCATGAGCTCCGACGCCCACCACATCACCGCGCCGGACAAGGACGGCCCGCGCCGCGGCGTGATCAACGCGCTGCGCAACGGCGGCCTGAACCCCGAAGACGTCCAGTACGTCAACGCGCACGGCACGTCCACCCCGTTGGGCGACAAGAACGAAACCGACGCGCTGAAGCTGGCGTTCGGCGACCACGCCAAGAAGCTGGTGGTCAATTCGACCAAGTCGATGACCGGCCACCTGCTGGGCGCGGCCGGCGGCATCGAAGCCGTGTTCACGACGCTGGCTGTCTACAACCAGGTCTCGCCTCCGACGATCAACATCTTCAATCAAGATCCGGAATGCGATCTGGATTACTGCGCCAACGAGGCGCGGCCGATGAAGATCGACGTGGGGCTCTCCAACTCGTTCGGCTTTGGCGGCACCAACGGCTCGATGGCCGTTCGCCGGGTCTGATTTGGAAGGCTCGGTCGGGGGGCGCTGGTCATTCCGCGTGCCTGTCTCGCCGCCCAGGAGCGCTGTCGCGCTCTTCGGGTTGGCGCTAGGCGCGGCCGCGGCCTGCGTGCTGACAGCGGCATCCTGGCAGGGTTACGCCTGGATCGCCGCTGCGCTGCTCGCACTTCTGTTCCTTTCGGCCGGGCTGTTACACTCGGCACGGAGCACCCCGTCCCCGGTAACGGCGCTACGCACTGCGATCGGGGTTGACCACTGGCAGCTACGCCGCCCGCAAGGCTGGCAGGATGCGCTGCTGCTGGATCAGCAACGGGGGCCAGCGTGGCTGACGCTTGTCTTGCAGCCTTTGCCCACCGGGAGTACGGCCTTTACCACCAGCAAAATCACCCTCACCGTCTGGAAGCACACGCTGCGACCCGAATCCTGGCGCCGTCTGCGCCTCGTCGCGGGCACGGCGCTGCAGTCACGACCCGCGCGTCGTTTGCGGGAGGCCTCATGAGCGAACGCGAAGTCGATGCGCAGCTCGTCGCGCGCGTGCAACGGGGCGACAAGAAGGCCTTCGATCTCCTGGTGCTGAAATACCAGCGCAAGATCCTCCGCCTGCTCGCCCGCATGATCCGCGATCCGGCCGAAATCGAGGACGTGGCGCAGGAAGCCTTCATCAAGGCCTATCGCGCCTTGCCCCAGTTCCGGGGCGAAAGCGCCTTCTACACCTGGCTTTACCGTATCGCCATCAACACCGCGCGCAACTGGCTAGCCTCGCAGGGGCGCCGTCCCAGCGCGCCCAATGCGATTGAAACGGAAGACGGTGAAACTTTTAACGAAACCGACAACCTAACGGATATAAGCACGCCGGAATCCATGGTTGCCAGCCGCGAAATCGCCGAGACGGTGAACGCGGCAATTGAGGAATTGCCTGAAGAATTGCGCACCGCAATTGTCCTGCGTGAAATCGAAGGTATGAGTTACGAAGACATCGCCCAGAGCATGGACTGCCCGATCGGTACGGTGCGCTCCCGCATTTTTCGTGCGCGTGAAGCCATTGCGACCAAGTTGCGTCCCTTGCTCGACACCGATGTCGAGCGTCGCTGGTAAGGAGTGGCAGTCATGCAAATAGCAGCCAAATCCGTTGAAATCACCGAGTCTTCCTGGGAAGAATCGGTTTCCGCCTGGATGGACGGAGAGGATTCCGACGATATTCTTCCCAGTCTGTTGTCCAAAGAGGGACGTCAGACTTGGGACACCTATCATCTGATTGGTGATTCCCTGCGCAACGCCGATCTGGCGCTGACGCCCAGCGCGGCCTTCTCGGCCCGCCTGGCGCGCGCGCTGGACGCGGAATTGCCCATCGTAGCGG
>JAEYVD010000430.1 GCA_023432075.1 Pseudomonadota bacterium
GGGCCGGTGCCGCCGGTCGTCAGGACGAGATCGCAGCCGCAGCCGTCGACCAGTTCGATCAGGGTCTCGGAGATGCGGGCCGGCTCGTCGGGAATCAGCCGGTCGACCGCCTGCCACGGCGAGGCCAGCGCCCCGCCCAGCCACTCGCGCAGCGCGGGCAGCCCCTGATCCTGATAGGCGCCGGTGGAGGCGCGGTCGGAAACGGACACCAGGCCCACGATGAGTTCGTCGGGGTGGCTGCGGGCGATACGGGCAATGTCGGTCATGGCGTAGAGGGAAATCCGGCGGTGAAGCGCCGCGGCGGCGGCAGGCGGCGCGGCTGCCGTGGCTTGCCGGGCGGCCGCGCGACATCGATGCTATCGCATTCTGTAGGGCGGCATGCGGCGGGGCGGCCGCCCCCAAGTGTGGCAAAAAGGGGAAACCGCCGGCCGCCGAGGGTTTCCCGCGCTTGTTGGCGTCATGGACGCTGGATAACATCCGCTAACAATCCCGGCCCATTGTCGCGGCGCGGTGCATTTTCAGGTTTTCCATGTTCACACGCACTCTTCGGCAGCACGCGCTTGCCGCGGCGCTGGCCCTGTCCGCCGCGGCCGTGGCCGGCTGGGCGGCCCTGCATACGCTGGCCCTGAAGACCGAACCGGTGCCTGCCGCCGCGCCGGGCCTCTACATCCCCAACCTGGGCAATACGCTGGACGAGCAGACGCGCAACCTGTCGCGGCTCAGCCAGGCGCTGCGCACGGGGGACCGGCTGGTGATCCTGGGCTCGTCGGAGCTCACCAGCAACGACCTGCGCTTCGTGCCCTACCGCTTCCTGGCCGATGAGTTGCAGATGCCCGTCCTGGCGTACGGCCATTCGGGCTTTCAGTCGCTGGGCATGCAGTTCGTGCTGGCGGCACTTGCCGACGACCTGTCGCCGGCCTCGCGCGTGGTGGTGATGTTGTCGCCCGGCTGGTTTGATGGCGACGGCGGACTGGGACCGGACGAATTCAAGGAACACGCCAACCCGCTGTTGCCGCGCCTGCTGCGCCAGCCCGATGGCCGGGCCGAGGTCATGCGCTGGCTGGACGCCAAGGCGGACGCGGGCGTGTACTGGTCGATGGCGGCCGAGCAGGCATACGTGTTCCGCCAGCGCCTGGCGGGTCTGTGGGGGCCCGCGTATGCCGCGCCCGCCCCCGAACCGGAGCGTGAGGGTCCGGCGGTGGCGGCCCGCGTGGTGGATTGGGACGCGCTGGCCGCCGAGGCCCAGGCCGCCGAACAGGCGCTGATGACGGACAACCGCTATGCCGTGCGCGACGAATTTTTCAACAAGTACCTGCGCACCATCCCCGCCGGCGGCAAGACCGCCTACCAGCCCCAGCCCCTGACCGGCCGAGACGAACTGCGTGAACTGGCCGCCTTGATGGCGCTGCTGCACCAGCACAAGGTCAATGCGCTGTTCGTCATGCAGCCCCTGCACCCCATGGTCTTCAAGGATCTGGACCGGTTCGACCCGATCCAGCGCCAGGTCGCCGGCCTGTGCCAGGCCTACGCGATGACCTGCATGGATATGTATGACGCGCCCTTCGAGGTGGGCACGTTGCGCGACGTGCAGCATCTGGGCGAGCTGGGCTGGCTGCGCGTCAATCAGAAGATCGCCGAGGTGTTCCGCCCATGAAACGAACGCTTTGGCTCTGCCTGCTTTATCTCGGCATTCTGGCCGTGATGGTCATCCAGGCGGATACCTCCGCCAATCTGGGCAAACCCATGGAGATCGAATTCCAGTATTCGAAGTTCTAAGATTTGGGGGCCGCTTCATTCAGGGACAGGTCATAAATCTGCAATAATCGGGGCATTCTTGCCGGAACCTCGCCCCCTCCCCCATGTTCGACCTCTTCCACGGCCTAGACCTTTGGGTTGGCCTCAGTCTTGTGCTGGCCCTGACATTCGTCCTGGCCTTCGAATTCATCAACGGCTTTCATGACACGGCGAACGCCGTGGCAACCGTCATCTACACCAAGGCCATGCCGCCCCACCTGGCGGTGGTCCTGTCCGGCATCTTCAACTTTCTGGGCGTGTTGCTGGGCGGCGTGGGTGTCGCCTACGCCATCGTCCATCTGCTGCCCGTCGAACTGCTGATCAATGTCGATACCGGCCGCGGGCTTGCGATGGTGTTCGCCATGCTGGCGGCGGCCATCGCCTGGAACCTGGGCACCTGGTACTTCGGCATCCCCGCCTCCAGTTCGCACACCCTGATCGGCTCGATCCTGGGCGTGGGCCTGGCCAATGCGCTCATCACCGACCTGCCGCTGGGCGAAGGGGTGAACTGGGGCAAGGCCATCGACATCGGCCTGTCGCTGGTGGCTTCGCCCATCGCCGGTTTCCTGGTGGCCGGGCTGCTGCTGCTGGCGCTCAAGCGCTGGCTGCCGCTGTCCAAGATGCACAAGACGCCCGAACAGCGCCGCGCCATCGACAACAAGAAGCACCCGCCATTCTGGAACCGCCTGGTGCTCGTCCTGTCGGCCATGGGCGTGAGCTTCGTGCACGGCTCGAACGACGGGCAGAAGGGCATCGGCCTCATCATGCTGGTGCTGATCGGCATCGTGCCCGCCAATTTCGTGCTGGACACCCACAGCACCACCTACCAGATCGAACGCACGCGCGACGCGGCCAACCACCTGCTGGTGTTCTACCAGCGCAACGAGGC